>CAYHDS010000014.1:3050-11528 GCA_964355475.1 uncultured Candidatus Saccharibacteria bacterium | reverse complement strand
TTCAAATTTACACGAGCATTGTTCTTCATACCAATAATACGAAGGAGGGTGCGAATAGCTTTCGCAGTATTGCCCATTCTTCCGATAATCTTACCCATATCAGCAGGGTTAACGGTGAGAGTTATGAGTACACCCATCTCGTCTAATGTTCGATCAATCTTCACATCATTTGGATTGTCGACAAGAGCTTTTACAACATATTCCAAAAATACCTTATCAGCGTCTTGCATATACAGAAGTTATTTACTTTTTAATATTTAATGTTCCGACTAGAACATTACTTACATATAATTATAACTGAAATAAAAAAATATTACAAACAAAACCTGCCCCGTACCAAATTCTATTTTGGTTCGGGGTTATTTCTTGGCTTTCAACTCTTTTCTCTTAACTGTTGGCTTCTTTTTTGGTAAAACGTTAACTTTCTTGCCTTCAATGACTTTTTGGTGCACTAAAAAATTGTGCATAGTATCAGAAAGCTTGGCTCCAAAAGAAATAAATTTTTTAATCTTTTCAACTTCAAATTTAGTCTCCCCCGCTTTGGGATTGTAAGTACCAAGTATTTCTAAAAATTTTCCACTCTTGGTGCTATTTTTTGAATCAGTCAAAACTACCCGAAAAGATGGGTCGTTCTTTCTGCCTATTCTCTGTAATCTTATTTTTAACATGCTTCGAGTCTAACATAAATTATTAAAAATGCAATCTGCTTTTTATACAAATGAGAACGGCGCGTTGCAGGAATCTGCAGACGCGCCGAAATCGGTTGATGGTTCCTGAGCTCGATGTTGAGCATCAGGTGGCGTCGCGAGCGACGCCGAGGAACTAGGTCAGGGTGTGCGGACGATGACGTTCACACCGCCACCGCCACCGCCACCCCTTGTGCCGACGTTGCTGACGCCGACCTGTGCATTGCCGATGTAGTTCTGCCCGCCAATGACGGGCATTCCCCACGTTGCAATCGGCTGCATGTAGCCACCGCCACACGTCCAGCAAACGCTGCTGTTGCGGTTCTTCTCGTGAGCAACGCCGATCGCGCCGATGGCGTTGATCGCCTGCTCCCGTGCGTCCGCCGAAACAGCAACACGCGATTTGTCGGTCGTGATGACGGTCTTCGTCGTCTTGACCTTGGCGCCGGCGGAGTCCTTGGTGACCTCCGACGTTTCCCGAATGGTCGAGGACTTGTAGGTCCCCGAGTCGGAAGTCGGCGCGGCCGCAAGGTTGCCGATCGTGTTGGCGGCGCGCGATGCGCCACACGCCATCGTCGATGCGAGTGCGCCGATGAGGATGATCATCCCCGTGGCCTTTCCGCGAAACATGGCCTTAAAGGCCGCAACGATTCGCTCCCAAAGAGAAGGAGCGTAGTGCTCTGTCAATCGCTTACTCGACATCTGACTACTCCTGCGTTGGATGTGGATATCAAGGAGGGCCGTGGACAATCACGTCATCCACAGCGCGAACTGCACGAGCACTTCAAGCACCCGCCCGAGGGCCCAGAGGGCCCCGACGACCAGAGTCAGGAACGACACACCAAAGTACAGTGCATTGTCGATACCAAACTCTGTATTCCAGTTTAGCTCCGTTTCCCAGCCGGGAAACGGCCGAGACTTCACGGTCTCTACCCAGTTCATTTTACTGTTCTCCTGTCGAAGTTCATTCGTGAGGTAGTATAGCACATTTTAGCTCTATTGTCAACCTAATTTAAATATCAAAAAGTGTTATATTAAAAGGATGAAAAATAATCTAAATAAAAAAGAAGGTATTATTTCTATCTCTTCTAAAGGCACTGGTTATGTCAGAATTCCAGAATTAAAAGAAGACCCTGAAATTGATTTCAGACATTTAAAAACTGCACTCCATGGAGACACGGTGGAAATTATTTTGCATCCCAAGGGAAGTGGCAGGCAGGGTGCAGAAGTTTCCAGAATAATCTCACGCGCGAAAGTTGGTTTTACAGGAGTATTGGAACAAGAAAATAATATATTTTTCTTGAAGCCAGACGATACAAAAATGTATACAGATATTTTGATACCAAAAAATGGATTACACGGAGCGAAAATAGGACAAAAAGTTTTTGTAAAAATAATTTCTTGGAAAGATGCCAATAAAGCGCCATTAGGAGAAATAGAAAAAATCCTAGGTAGGGTTGGAGACAATGATGTAGAAATGGAAGCCATAGCCATAGAAAAAGGTTTTAATGCAAAGTTGCCAGAGAAAGTAGAAAAAGAAGGACAAAATATAAAAATAAAGGGAATAATAGAAAAAGATTACATTGGACGTAAGGACTTTAGAAAGACACTCACCTTCACTATTGATCCAGATGATGCAAAAGATTTCGATGATGCTATTTCATTTAGAGAAATAAAAAAAGATGAATATGAAATAGGCATACACATAGCCGATGTGTCACATTATGTGAAAATTAATAGTGCACTCGATATTGAGGCACGTGAGCGTGGAACTTCAGTATATCTAGTAGATAGAACCATTCCCATGCTTCCAGAAACATTATCAAATGATTTATGTTCTCTCGTCCCCCACAAAGACCGACTCACGATGTCCGCCGTATTTGTCTTGGATAAAAATGCGCAAGTGAAAGCTGAATATTATGGACACACAGTAATACATTCACAAAAAAGATTTACTTATGAAGAAGCCGAGAATGGAATTCACAACAAAGAGGCGTCGCTACACAAAGAACTTTCTATTTTAAATAATTTAGCAAAAAAATTAACCAAGGAGAGATTTAAAGAAGGAGCTATTTCTCTCGACCAAGAAGAAGTAAAATTCGTTTTAGATAATAAGGGGGTACCGATAAAAGTAATAAAAAAAGAACGTGGAGATTCGAATAGATTGATAGAAGAATTTATGCTACTTGCCAACAAAAAGGTAGCTGAAACAATATCTAAGGGTATAGAAAAAGAATCGGGAGTATTTGTCTATAGAATACATGACTTGCCCAATAAAGAAAAAATGGAAGATCTGGCTTTTTTTCTACGTTCTTTAGGATATAAGATAACTCTCAGAGATGGCCTCATTCCAACTTGGGAAATAAATGATCTCTTGGAAAAACTCGAAGGTCATGCTGAAAAAGACACAATCCATCGTGCGGTTATTCGCTCGATGGCCAAGGCTATTTATTCTACTAAAAATATTGGACACTATGGACTAGCTTTTAAATATTATACTCATTTCACTTCCCCGATTAGGAGATATCCAGACATTATGGTGCACAGAATACTTTCTGATTATTTGAAAGGTATAAAAATTGGCAAAGATAAAATACAGCTCTATGAAACGATGTCAATCAAGGCTTCAATGCAGGAAAAACAAGCATCCGATGCAGAACGAGCTTCAATAAAATATAAACAAGTCGAATATATGTCTAAACATGTAGGGCAAACTTTTTCTGGCATTATCAGTGGTATCACGGAATGGGGCATATATGTAGAAGAAAAAGAAACCAAGTGTGAGGGCTTGGTAAAAGTTCGTGATATGAATGACGATTTTTATATTTTTAATGAAAAACATCTTGCTTTAATTGGGCAAAAAAAGAAAAAGACTTATAAATTGGGAGATCACATCAAAATAAAAGTGAAGAATGTAGATTTGGAGAAAAAAAATATAGATTATCTTTTAGTATGAAATATAAAATAAACGGACAGATAAAGCTTGAATTCTTAATCTTATTTTTTGTTGTATTGGGATTTTTTTTAGCCTCATTTTTATTTCCAAAAATTGGAAATAAAAAAATAACTCAAATAAAAAATACAGCTGTTGTAGTAAATGCTGATTTAAATGATAAAACACAAACTCAGTATTTTTATATAAACAAAGACACAGAAAGTGAGCCAAAAGTCTCGGCAAAAATGTATTTAGTGGGCGATCTACAAACTGGAGAAATAATTCTAACAAAAAACACAAATGAGAAATCTCCTATCGCTTCAATTTCTAAATTGATGACTGCTCTAGTGACTAAAGAAATAGAAAAAGAAAATGATATAGCAAAAATAAGCAGAAAAGTAGTGTCTACAGAGGGTGGCAATGGAGGACTCAAGGTGGGTGAGAAAATAAAAGTGAATGATCTCATTTATCCCCTTCTCTTAGAGTCGAGTAATGATGCAGCCGAAGCAATTGCCGAATTCTATAACCGTGATGAATTTATAAAAAAGATGAATACCGTAGCTCGGGATTTAAAAATGGAAAATACAGTGTTTTATGACCCGAGCGGATTATCAGAAAAGAATCAGTCAACCGTTTTAGATATATTTAAATTGACTGGATATTTAATGGAAAAGAAGCAGGAATTAATAGAAATTACAAATATAAAAAACTATGTAAATAAAAAACATACTTGGTCAAACATTAGCCAATTTTTAAATAAAGATGGATATATTGGGGGGAAAAGTGGATATACTGACGAAGCCAAGCAAACAGTCGTCTCGATTTTCTCTTTACCTTTAGGGGAAAATAATTCTAGACCAATTGCATTGATGTTGCTTCAGAGTAAAGACAGACGCAAAGATGTAGAGACTATCTTAAAATACTTAAAGAAAAATGTTTATTATGTAGGCAATGCAAATGCTAACACGGACTGGATAAAAGAAAGGCTCGCAATACCAGAGCAAGAACAAGATTTTGTAGATTTAATTTTTGCGGGTGACATCATGCTCGACCGTGGTGTAAAAAATTCAGTATTAAAAAACTTTAAAGGAAATTATGGAACACTTTTTGAAAAAGTAGAAATATTAAAAAAATCAGATATCATTTTTGCCAATCTTGAAGGCACAGTATCTGACAAGGGTGCAGATTTCGGAAATTTATATTCTTTTCGCATGGACCCTAGCATAATTCCTGCATTAAAAAACGCTGGTATTATTATATTGTCAGTAGCAAATAATCATATGGGCGACTGGGGGCTCGCTTCATACATTGATACATTAAATAGATTAAAAGAAAATGAAATTTCTTACACAGGAGGAGGTATGAATGCAACTGAGGCAGAAAATCCCACAATTATAGAAAGATATGGGATAAAAATAGGTTTCTTGGGCTTTTCAGACGTGGGTCCAGAATATATAAAAGTGGGAGAAGAAAAGGCGGGTATACTTTTGGCAAATAATCCGCGTTTTGATGACATAGTGCAAAATGCTTCAAAACTTGTAGATTATCTAGTGGTATCTTTTCACTTTGGCGATGAATATAAGGCAGTTCATAATAAAAGACAAGAATATTTAGCCCATAGAGCCATCGATGATGGAGCAAAAATAGTGGTGGGTCATCATCCACACGTGGCCGAAGATACTGAAGTCTATAGCCCAAAGTCTTGCACTCAAATTTCGTGCATGGGCTACATAATGTATTCACTCGGCAACTTTATCTTTGATCAAAAGTGGAGCGAACCCACTATGCAAGGCCTCCTCGTTCAAATTAAATTAAATAAAAATGGAAATATGTCTGTAATAAAAAATATTACAAAACAAAATAAAACTTTTCAAATAGACACAATAATTAAAGGCAAGGAAGAGAAAATACAATTTACCAAATAAAAAACTACTTGGCCCTTCGATGAGCTCAGGACAAAGTTGTTACTTTGCAATTGAGACTGCTTCGTCGAATTTTACAGAGAGAAGCTTGGATGCACCATCAGCACCTATGGTTACACCATAAAGGACGCCAGCGCGAGACATAGTCTCGCGATTGTGAGTGACTACAACAAGCTGTGAACGTTTAGACAATTTTTCTATCATATCTCCATATTTTCTTGAATTTGCTTCGTCAAGGGCGGCATCAGTCTCATCAAGTACTAAAAACGGTGGCGGATTTACCTGTGACATAGCAAAAAGTAAGGCGATAGATGTGAGCGATCTCTCTCCGCCCGAAAGAGCGTGTAATTCTTTTACTTTTTTATGTGGTAAAGAAACATTTATTTCTATACCTTGTTCAAAAACAATTTCTTCATCTTCCATATCCTCCTCTTCATCTTCAGCTTTTTTCTTCTTTTTATTTTCTACCACAACAGAAAGAGAACCAGCTCCCCCACCAAACATGACTGAGAAAAATTCTTGAAATTCTACATTGATTTTTTTTATACCCTCTTTAAACTCAGAATCGATTTTATCTTTTAGAGAGCTTAATAATTCCTGAAGTGAGACTATGCTTTTTTCTAAATCTAAAAGTTCTTTCGCTAAAAAATTGTCTCTCTCTACCACAGCATCAAATTCCTTTTTTATTTCAAAACCATTATTCCCCCCCGCGTCCTCGAGCTTTATTTTTATACGTTCAATTTTTCGTCTTTGTTCTTCTTGTATATTTCTGTCTATTGTTCCCTCAAAAACAAACTCTTTATAAGATAAAATATCTCCCCCAATTAAGACAGAACCTTCTTTTATTTCATTTTCAAATGCTTCTATTTCTCTCCCTAAATTTTGTTCTTTTACATTTATTAAATTAAGCGCTGAAGATAATTCCTGATGTCTAACTTTAAAAGAGAATTTCTCGCGTTCTTTATCTCGCAATGCTTCCATCTCCTTATTAATTTCATTTTTGAAACGTTGTATCTCTATCTCCATTTCCTTCTCTTTGTTTTCTAGGATTTTAATTTCCTGCAAGAGTTCATTTTGAGTATTTTTCAACTTACTTATTTCCAGAGAATTTTTATCTTTTTCTATCTGATTTTTATTCTTATCAAAATGATTAAGAATTTCTTTAATTCTTTTTAAAATAGGCCTTATTTCCTCTAGGTCATTTTTCAAAATTGCATCATCAATAGAACTATTTATTTCAGCCACTAGACCCTTAACTTCCTCGGGAGAAAAGATGGAAATTTCTATTTCTTTAGCTAAACGGCGTTCTTCACTTTCAATCATACCCTCAATTCGGCCGAGTTTTCGACTCATTTCTCCCTTGAGGTTACGTATTTCACTTAATTTTTGTTCAACAATTTTTAATTCTTCAATTTTTTTATTTCCTTGAATAGAATTATCATTTTCATTATCAGAAATTTTTGGAGTTATATCTTTAAGCTCTGTTGTAATTTTATGTTTTTCATTATTTAAATCTTTTTTTTCTTTTTCTAAATATACACTTTCTCTCTTAAGATATTCTCGGTATAAAGAAAGCAAGTTATTTTGAAGCTCTTTTGTTTTTTCAAATTTCTCTACTTGTTTACGCAAGAAATTTAAATGAGGGGCATTCTCTCTACGGAGCATCGTCACTTCTTTCATATTCTCTTCAGTGCGCTCAAGCTTGCGTGTGCTTTCTTTTATCTTATATTGATAAATCTTGAGTCCTAGAGCATCTTCAATCATCTCTTTCCTATCTTTCGGACTGGCATTTAATATTCTGTCTGCTTCACCTTGAGAAATAATATGATGTCCAGATGAACCAATATTGACTGAGGCTAAGAGGTTATTGATATCTTTCAATCTAACTTCAGAACCATTTAAAATATATTTATTAACACCATCGGGATAAACTTCGCGAGAAATAGAAATTGTACTAAAATTTAGGTCAATATTTTCTCCCCCGTCATTTATCATTTTAAAAACCTTGTCGCCATTGTCAAAATAAATAGACACAGATGCTCGAGAACCTTTCGGTAAATTTTTTGATCCTTTCCATATTAAATCAGTACCCGCCTTGCCACGCATGGATTTCATGGATTGTTCACCCAAGACAAAACGTATGGCTTCTACCACATTTGATTTACCTGAACCATTTGGACCCACCACACAAATTACAGGACTTTCAAAACTCAAAACAGTTTTTTGAGAAAAAGACTTAAAACCATTTAATTCGAGGGTTTTGAGTCGCATATATTAATCAAACCAATTTTTTACTTTTAAGGCTGCTTCAGCTGCTTTTTGTTCTGCTTCTTGTTTACTTTTTCCTTTTCCTTCTGCAATCAAAACAATACCGAAATAAATACCCACCGTAAAATGTTTATCATGGTCAGGACCCGCTTGGTGAAGTACCTTATAAGATGGAGTCACGGAATTAAATTCCTGTGCACGTTCTTGGACTAAACTTTTTGAATCACGCCAAAGTTTTTTATTTACTATTTCATCTGTTTTATGCAAAAGAGAAGAAGTGACAAAATCTTTTGCTATTTCATAGCCTCGGTCTAAGTAAACTGCGCCCACATACGCTTCATAAGTATTGGCTAAAATATAACTTCGCGCTTTACCAATATCCTTAGTCTCACCTTTAGACAAAAGTAAAAAATCATTCATTCCAATCTCGGATCCAACTTCAGAAATAATTATTGCATTTACCAAAGCAGAACGAACAGAGGTGAGCTCTCCTTCGGTGTAAGATGGATATTTTTTATAAAGATAATCTGTCACGATGAGCTCGAGCACTGCATCACCTAAAAATTCTAAACGTTCATTGTGAGAAAGATCAATCGCGGGATTTTCATTTATATAAGAACGATGAATAAAAGCCTGTCGGAGAAGGTTTTTATCTTTAAAAATTATT
>CAYHDS010000014.1:0-2950 GCA_964355475.1 uncultured Candidatus Saccharibacteria bacterium | reverse complement strand
AATAATTTCAACTGCTTTAGCAATTAATGGAATAATATCATTATATATACGAAGCTCGGGAATAGATGCCAAAGTAAACCATCTCGCCCCATCCAAGCCCCCCGAATGTTTCAGAGTCATTTCTTTATAATCACTTTCGGCCAAAAAGTAAACAACTTTCTTTAAAATCTTACCTTTTTCTGGATGCGTTGCAATATATTCATTTTCACCTAATTTTTCCAAAATTTTTACATCCAAGCCAATTTCTTCTTTAATCTTTCTAATTGTCCCATCTTCTTCTTTTTCATCTTCAGATAATTTTCCTTTAGAAAGAGTCCAGTAACCAAAAACATCATGCACTAAACCAAAATAAGCCAAGCCCTTATGCTGGGCATAAACTAAGGCGCCACCCAATTTTTCTGTTGTAATTTTGGCATTATTTTTGTTTCCATCTTTTCTTTTGCTTTTTTCATCTTTTCCTGGTTCTCCCATTTCTTTATAAACCGCGCCAAGTACCCCATTGATAAATTTACCAGAATTTTCTCCTCCAAAAGTTTTCGCTAATTCGATAGCCTCATTGATGGCCACTTTGGGTGGCACTTCTTTTCGATCACCAAAAAGCAATTCTGTCAGACCAATACGTAATATATTTCTATCAACCACAGATATTTTAGCAATGGGCCAGTCTGGAGCAGCTTTTTCAATAATTTCATCCACTAGTACACGTTTTTTCAATACCTCTTCTGCAAGAGTAAAAACAAATACATCGTCTTCTAAGCCAAGTGCAAATTCTTTAATATTTCTTTTGATCGCCTCTTTAATATCTAAATTTTTAGCATTGTTGAAATCCCACTCAAAAAGCGTCTGAAGAACTATTGATCTGGAAAGGTGCCTATTTGCCATAAAATTAGGTTCTAGCTTCTAGAAACTAGTTCCCAGTAAACTAACTCTTTGCTTCTTTTGCCTTTGCTTTCTTTTGCTTCTTTTCAGTTTTTTTAATTAAATCTAAAACTTTCTTTCCTCGATAAAAACCACAAATAGAACAAACAGTGTGTCGCTTGGAAGGGGCTTGGCAATTTTCACATTTTGCAAAATTTACTGTTTTTAATGCGTGATGTGAACGCCTGTTTGCCGTATGCGATTTTGTATGTCTCATTCGTACTACCATAATGTAATCATACTAACATATTGAATATCAAAAGCAAACGATTTAATAAGGGTGGCTGGTAAAAAATCTAAAAAATGATATTATGAAAAGAATGGATAAGAAAGAAAAAAAGGATGAAAAACTGCAAAATTTGAGACATAGCTTGGCACATCTTTTGGCTGCTGCTGTCGGAGAAATTTATAAATTTGATAAAATTAAGCTCACACTTGGGCCTGCTATAGATAATGGTTTTTATTACGATATTGATTTCGGAGGTGAAAAAATTGCAGATAGTGATTTAAAAAAAATTGAAGAAAAAATGCGAAAAATTCTGCCTAAATGGACAGAATGGGAGTGTAAAGAAATAAAAAAGGATGAGGCTTTGGCTTTTTTCAAAAACGAATATAAAGCAGAATTAGTTAATGAAATAGCAGAACGTGGAGAGAAAATTACTACTTATACTTGCGGAGGATTTACAGATTTGTGCCGTGGGGGACATTTGGAACATCCAGCACAAGAAATAAATCCCGACTCCTTTAAATTAGATCGTGTAGCGGGTGCCTATTGGCGTGGAGATGAGAAAAATAAAATGCTTACTCGTATATATGGACTTGCTTTTGAAAATAAAAAAGAATTAGAAGATTATTTAAAACAAAGAGAGGAAGCGGCCAAAAGAGACCACAAAAAATTAGGCAAAGAATTAGACCTCTTCGTATTTTCTGAACTTGTTGGTTCGGGTCTGCCTCTCTGGACACCCAAAGGAACAATTTTGAGAAATCTACTTGATGATTTTGTTTGGGAACTTCGCGAAAAGCGTGGCTATACAAAAGTTGAAATTCCACATATTACAAAAAAAGAATTATATGAGAAAAGTGGGCACTGGGATAAATTCAAAGATGAACTCTTTAGAATTACTACTCGTGAAGGACATGAGTTTGCAATGAAACCGATGAATTGTCCGCACCATATACAAATTTTTGACCGTAAACAATGGAGTTACCGTGAGCTTCCACAGAGATATTGTAACTCAACTACATGCTATCGAGACGAACAGACGGGTGAACTTTCGGGTTTATCACGAGTGCGTAGTTTTACCCAAGACGATGCGCATGTATTCTGTCGAATGATACAAGTTAAAGAAGAATTTCTAAAAGTTTGGGACATCGTGCAAGATTTTTACAAACCTTTTGGTTTTACTATGCGTGTCCGACTTTCTATTCACGACCCCAAACAAGCAGAAAAATATCTCGGCGGGAAAGAAAAATGGAATGAAGCAGAAACAATATTGAGAAAAATAGTAACTTCAAAAGATGTAGACTGGTTTGAGGGTGTGGGTGAGGCTGCATTTTATGGACCCAAATTAGACTTCATGGCCAAAGATGCAATAGGCCGAGAATGGCAAGTGGCAACAATTCAACTAGATATGAATCAACCAGAGCGTTTTGATTTATTCTGTATAAGTGAAAAAGGAGAAAAGGAACGCTTGGTGATGCTTCATGCGGCTATTATGGGCTCAATTGATAGATTCCTTTCAATTTTAATCGAACACACGGCAGGTGCCTTCCCCCTCTGGCTCGCCCCTGTCCAAGTGAAAATAATTCCAGTTAGAGAAAATCATAATGCTTATGCAAAGCAAATCTTTGAATTATTAAAGGAAAATAACATCCGAGTAGAATTAGATGACGCTGAAATAAATCTTGGGGGAAAGGTCCGCGATGCGAAAAATAACAAAATGCCTTATTGGATAGTCATTGGCGATAAAGAAATTGAAATAAAAAAAGTCACACTTGAATCTCGTGATGCCGGCCAACTCGGTCAAATATC
>CAYHDS010000013.1:2272-11706 GCA_964355475.1 uncultured Candidatus Saccharibacteria bacterium | reverse complement strand
GTCGAGAAACTTAATTATTATTTATCCACAGTGTCACCCTTGAAGGGTAACTAAAGGGTATCCTTGAAGTTGCGGAAGCCTTGCTTCCGCAAAGAGGCTTATTTATAATATTTAGATGTCAATACGAAAAGTATCATTGGTTGATGGTGAGTATTATCACATTTTTAATAGAGGTAATAGTAAGCAAAAAATTTTTCTTGATGACAAAGACAGAGATAGATTTTTAAAACTTCTCTATCTTTGTAATTCTAAGATGGGTATTGATTTTAGAGAACAAATTATAAGAACTAAAATCAATGCATGGGAATTTGAAAAGGGAGATCCAGTTGTTTTTATTGGTGCTTGGGTTCTTATGCCCAATCATTTTCATTTATATTTAACATCTAACGCGGAAGCAAGGCTTCCGCAAAACGATGCTATTGTAGTTTTTATGCAAAAAGTTTTAACAGCTTATTCAAAATATTTTAATGCAAAATATTATAGAACGGGGTCATTATTTGAAGGTAAGTTTAAATCTGTACATATAGAAAATGAAATACAGGCAAAATATTTATTTTCATATATTCATCTCAATCCATTAAAATTAATTGATTCAAAATGGAAAGAACGCGGAGTAAAAAACAAAAAGAAGGCTTTGACTTTTTTAAATTTATATAAATGGAGTAGTTACCTTGATTATTTGGGAATTTTTCGTCCTGAAAATAAAATTATAAATAGAGTTAATTTTCTAGATTATTTTGAAGTTAAAAAAGATTTTCAAAATGAAATTTTTGATTGGATAAAAATTAAAACTTGAAGGCTTGCGGAAGCAAGGCTTCCGCAAATGTGTTATGAAACTTTGCTTTTGCAGGTATTGGGAAAATGGTAGAATATTCCAGTAGTAGGGCACTACGGGACAAGCAAAAAAATGAAAAAGAAATTCAAAATAATTTTACCGAATGAGAAATACTTTGCTTCATTTTTGAAGATGAAAAAAGAGATGGGGAAAGAAAAAAATAAATTTCCGGGGCATGATTATTTATTAAAACAACCTTCCAATTTTCCCGAATATTTTAGAAAAAAGTTTAATGAAAGATATGGTATAAATTTACCAAAAGGCATAGTGCCTTCGACGACATTTTGGGGAGTAGTAGATAATAAAGTAGTTGGGAATTTAAATTTGCGTCATTATTTGAATAAACACTTACGCGAAGTTGGTGGACATATTGGTTATGGAGTAAAGCCGTCAGAACGGAGAAAAGGCTATGCGACAGAAATACTTCGGCTTGGACTAAAACAAGCATGGAAATTGGGTATTAAGAAAGTATTAGTAACTTGCGATGAAAGTAACGTTGGGTCAAAGAAGGTTATAGAAGCTAATGGGGGAATATTCATAAATAAAACAAAAAAAGATGGAGTTACTAAATTAAGGTTTTGGATATATAAATAGCATAGAGAATGAATAGGTTTTGTGCTATAATATGGGTATTATTACTTAATATAAAAGCTATGGTATATATATTACTTTTGGGCAGAATATTATTGGGGGGTTATTTTATAATGGCTGGTTTTAATCATTTTAAGCATTTACAGAATATGACTGGTTATGCACAAAGTAAAGGTGTGCCAATGCCGAGAGAGTCTGTATTACTGACGGGAGTTATGATGCTCTTGGGGGGCCTGGGAATATTGTTGTGGATTTATGTTACTTGGTCAATATATTTACTGGTATTATTTTTATTGGTAACAACCTTTAAAATGCATCAATTTTGGAAGATTACTGATCCAATGCAAAAAATGGGGGAGGAAATTAATTTCAAAAAGAATTTGGCGCTTCTAGGAGCTCTTCTGATGCTTCTCTAATATTTCTATTGGAGTGGGGTCTATGGTATAATTTTTTTTGTTATAAATTATAGAATTTTTATTTATGCCTGAACAAATTAGAACGACAGAAAAAAAGAAACTCATTTATGATACAGAATTTAAAGAGTGGATAAATAAAAATCCAGAAATAATTAAATCCTTTAAAGAGTTTTTGAAACAATTCTATTCAACACTCGATGAAGATTTACAGATTGGATCTTTTTTTCAAGTAGGTAATTTATGTGTAGAACTCTTAAGAAGAAGCAACAGAACTAATCATTTAGGTGTATTCTCTACTTTTAAAATTACCGTTGGTAGAGTTTCCTATTTTGTAAAAGTAGAAAGAGAACAAGACGTATTGCAAGGATTTGGGGAGTTTAAAAGTACGCGCCATGCAAAAGCAAGATTAAAGAATATTCCATGGGTTGAAGTAATTGAATCACAGCTCGGTTATCAAGATTCTGAAGGAAGAAGTTATTTTGTTAGTAAATGGAAAGATTTGCCAACTGCAAGGAAAGTTCTACTTTTGGATGAAATTGGAGCAGAAGAGCGTTCAGATTTAGAAAATAAAATTGTGGAGATACGAAGGTTGTTACCAGATTTTTTTGAAATAAGTGAAAAGAATATGTTTTATGACTCGGTAACAAAAAAAATCATACTCTATGATTTAGATTGGCTGAGTCAAAACTTGGGAGTATGATATGCCTATGGTGAAAAAAAGAACAAAAATAATGGTTTTTGGTACTTTTGATGGACTACATAAAGGACATCTTAATTTTTTTAAACAGGCAAAAAACTTCATTAAGAATTCATTTTTAATTGTTTCAATAGCAAGAGATAAAAATGTATATAAAATAAAAAGATTTAAACCTTTATTAAAGGAAAAAGAAAGGTTAAATTTGATTAAAAAATGTACATTGGTTGATAAGGTAGTTCTTTCGGGGCTTGCGAATCATATACCACACATAGTGAAAGAGAAACCTGATATTATAGCCCTTGGTTATGACCAAAAATTCTATGTGAAAAATTTAGAAAAAGACCTAAAAAATAAGGGTATTTTGGTAAAAATTGTCCGCCTCAAACCTTATAAAAAAAATATTTTTAAAAACAATTTGCTTAAAAAAAATCGGTATGTATAATTTTATATTATTAGTAATTTTAATTTAAAAATATGGAAAATTTAGATATCTTACAGTTTATAAAAAAGAGCTTTGCTGAAAAAAACCTTTTTTCATTTTTTTTAATTAGCATAGTATCTTTTGCATTAATTCTTTTTATTGGTATTGGTATGGCTTTTTATTATCGAGCACATATTTTTGAATATTTTGCGAAAGAATATTTACTGGGTGGAGAAGATGAGGCTAAAACAAATGTTACTGAAAGTGTAGCAGAAAAGATTATAGAAAAACAATCTATCTTTACTCAAGAATATTTTGTAGTAGATGCGGTTAAGAAAACAAATCCGTCAGTCGTATCTATCATAATTTCTAAAGAAGTACCAACTTATGAAGTTATTATTGACCCCAAAAATCAACAAAATATTTTTGGAGATCTTTTCCCTGGTATTCCTTTTGATATTACTCCTCAATACAAACAAAACGGAACACAGAAAAAACAAATTGGTGGTGGTTCTGGATTTTTTGTGTCGAGCGATGGCTTGATTGTTACTAATAGACATGTAGTTGAAGATACTACTGCTTTTTATACGGTATTTACCAATGATGGGAGAAAACATGAAGCAAAAGTAGTGGCCCGTGATCCAGTGCTTGATATTGCACTTATAAAAATTGAAGGGACTGGTTTTCCACCACTTTCTTTAGGTAATTCTGATTCACTTTTAACTGGGCAGACTGTCATAGCTATAGGCAATGCATTAGGAGAGTTTAAAAACACAGTTTCAGTGGGTGTAATTTCAGGTCTTTCACGTTCAGTAACGGCGGGAAGTTCTTTTGGTAAGTCAGAACTGCTTGACCATGTTATTCAAACAGACGCAGCTATTAATCCTGGAAACTCTGGCGGGCCCCTACTTGACCTCTCAGGACGGGTGATTGGTGTAAATGTGGCTGTTGTGCAGGGTTCTCAAGGTATCGGTTTTGCTCTACCTATCAATAGTGTGAAAGGAGCTATCGAATCGGTAAAATCTACTGGTAAAATTGTTAGGCCTTATCTTGGAGTTCGCTATCTCGCAATAAATTCAGAAATGAAAGAAGCTAATAATTTGAGTGTAGACTATGGTGTATTGGTGAAAGCTGGCTCAGGTCCGACAGATCTAGCAATTATTCCAGGAAGTCCAGCTGATAGGGCTGGTATTGTTGAAAATGATATTATTCTTTCTGTTGATGGAATTAAAATTACCGAAACAAGTAGTTTGGCTTCAATTATTCGACAGAAAAAAGTCGGAGAAACTATAACCTTACGTATTTTACACAAAGGAGTAGAAAAAAATGTTAATGTGACTCTAGAAGTTTTTAAAGAGAATTAAGAAAACTAAATGTCGCTCTTTTTTATGGTGGAAGAAAGATATATTCCCAAAAGCATAAATGTTCCCAAGACGATGTAAATAAAATTAAAAGATGGAACAAAGATAAAAATCATAGAAGCCATTAATGGCCCGATGATGTATGCAACAGGGGAGGCGCTACGATAGACCCCAACGAACTCTTCACTTTCAGGTTTTATATGTTTAAAGAAGTAAGAATCGCTCATTACTTCTATTGTAGCCGCACCAATACGGGTAACAAAGAGAAGCGAAGCCCAAATAAAAATTGTGTGTTCTGTAATGAAAAAGAGTGACAATGTGGAAAAAGCGGCAATTGCAAAACCAAACATTAATATTTTTCTTTCACCTATCTTGTCCCCATATTTTCCCAAATTAAAGGGGATGATAGAGAAAGGTAGTAACATTGTAGCAAAAATGATTCCAATTTCTTTCCACTCAAAACCTAAATGCGCCGACAGGTATATGGGTGTATATATTACCATCCAAGAGTAAAAGAATTGAAGTAAAAAAGTAAGACCATAAGCTCGAAATAAATTTTTGTTTTTAAAAAATTCTTTTATATATTTTAAAGATTGTATTTTGTCATATTTAGGATCAGGTATATTTTTTAGTTTTAAGAAAATTATGAATAAAAATAGTGTCATTATCATAAAACTGACCAGATAAATCATTCTAAACGAAAAACCACCTAAAATAGTACCAGAGGCTATTTGTGAAATTATCCATGCCAAGTTGCAAATAGCGATATATGTACCTCGAATTTTACCCGTTGCTCCATCTTTAGAAAATATTTTTAAAATTTCATCTAGAGAGAATATTATTAGAGTATTTAATGATAAGCCTACTATGAATATTAAGATAGCACTTAGGGTGTTTTGCACTAAAGCAAAAGCTAATATTGATAACGCATCAAATAAGGTTATAAAGAGTAGAAAATGATAACCACCTATTTTTTTGAATATTTTCGGAGCTAAAATTAGGGCTAATATTGAACCCAAGGATGCTAAAGCGTAGACAATTCCTACATATTGTTCATTTATAAAAGAAGAAAGAAAACTTGAGTTTATATAAGAATTAAATGCAATGGGTAAGGAAAACAAGAAACCCGCAAGATATATTATTTTTCTATTATGTTTCATTTATACGCTTAATATTACTGGAATAACTAATGGTCTTTTACCTGTTTTTTGATATAAGAATTTTGAGATACTTTCTCCTAAATCCGCCTTGAGATTGTCGAATTGGGCTGGATTCATTTTTTGATTTCTATTTTCTATTCCATTCCTGATCATCAAGCGTACTTGACGCAAGAGTTCTTGATTTTCTTTCAAATATACGAAACCACGTGAAATAAGGTCTGGAGATTTTTTTAATTTTCCAGTTTTTTCTTCTACCAAAGCAATAATGACAAACATTCCATCTTGAGCAAGCATGACTCTGTCGCGAATAACCACATCTTGAGTGTCTCCAATAGAAATACCATCCACCATCATGATACCGCTTGGGGCTTTCTCTTTACGTAGATGGATTTTTTGTCCATCTGCAGAAATTTCAATGATTGAACCGTTGTCTGGGACAACTATATGATCTTCGGACATGCCGAGTTCCATGGCTAATTCTTTGTGGAGCTCTAGGTGATAATGATGACCATGGATAGGAATAAAAAATTTCGGATGAGTTTTACGATGAAGCCATTTGATGTCTTCTTTATTTCCATGACCAGTCGCATGAACAAAATCTTCTCCAGGGGTACGGTAACTAATAATTTTTACTCCCTGACGAGACAATCCGTCTTTCATTTTTTGGACCTGTCTTTCATTGCCAGGCACAATAGAAGCAGAAAGAATAATCGTATCATTTTTTTTGATTGAGAATTTTTTATCTGTTTTATTGGCCGCTCGATTCAGACCAGAAAATTCTTCCCCTTGTCCACCGGTCGTTAGAATAATAATTTTATTGGGAGGATAATTATCGATTTCTTTCATATCAATAATCGTGCCCTTTTTGGGTGTAAAAAGTCCAGCCTCAAAAGCAACTTCCATATTTGTTTTCATGGATCTTCCATTTAAGATTATTTTTTTACCCAACATTTCCGCTATTTGAATGACTTTAATTAAACGACTAATATGTGAAGCAAAAGCGGCAATAATTATTCTTCCA
The DNA here is from genome assembly GCA_964355475.1 of uncultured Candidatus Saccharibacteria bacterium. Classification (GTDB taxonomy): domain Bacteria; phylum Patescibacteriota; class Minisyncoccia; order Phycocordibacterales; family UBA9973; genus UBA9973. The sequence goes on along the minus strand of CAYHDS010000013.1, from coordinate 5,204 downwards.
TTTATTTTTTTTATTAAATTTTCAAGTCCTTGGTGCACCTTTATCTCTGGTAGAGCAAAGCCTTCGTTTTCAACATTGGTAGAGTCGGTCAAAAGTAATAAAACTTTTGCTTTATCAAAAATAGAGTATTCTTTTTCTTCCTGATCACTTACGATTCCATCAACCTGATCTAATTTATAGTCTCCGGGAGTCACAATCCATCCATTTGGTGTTTCGATGACGATACCCATTGAATCTGGAATCGTATGAGTTACACCAAAAAATCTAATTTTCATATTGCCACATTTTACAACGCTGTCTTTTTCTACGATATTTTCTTTTAATGGTTCCAGGTGAGGGAATTCGGCTTGACGTTTACGCATCATCAGAATAGATAAATTTCTAGAATATACTGGAGGATTACCAATACGAGATAACACTAGAGGGACACCTCCTATATGGTCTAGGTGTCCGTGAGTGATAAAAAGCGCGCGTATTTTATCTTTGCGTTCTTCTAGATAAGTAGTATTCGGAATGACATAATCCACGCCCGGTGTTTCTTCATTAGAAAAATGCATACCAGCATCAATAACGATGATATCTTCACCAATTTCAATAGCTGTCATGTTTTTTCCTATTTCTTCTACACCCCCAAGTGGAATAATTCGAATTACTCCTGCCTCTGGTTCTGGGATTTTACTCTCGGCTCCTTTTTTGTCTTGGTTTTGTGCAGGATATGGACGACTAGATCTTTGTCCACCAAATCTTTTTTGAGAATATTGATAAGACGAACTCTTTGTCTGTCTTTTTCTGTCCGGAGTTTTGTGTTCTCCACCCAGTGCGCCATGTGTCGAATGACGAATTGATATTTTGTTTTCTGTTTTATTATCCCCGCCTGAATGAGATTCATTTCGGGCAGGTTTCTTTTCTTCAATACTAAGCGAGCTAAAAGATATTCTATTTTTTTTATTCATTTTTTTTAATTATTAAGTTTTATTTTGCGAAAATTTTCCACACACTATCGGTTTGTATGTACCATAAATAAATATTTGAAAAGCGATCTGCTGGAGCGATGATATGATCCATCGTGAGACCTTTTAAATCTTTCCCAACGACATAGATAAAATTTGGACTATATAAAAATATTGCGGGCATATCTTTTTTTATTTCATCTTCGAATTGAGCATATTTTTTAATTCTAGCTTTTTCATCTACGGTGATGAAGGCATCTTCTAAAATTTTGTCTACCTTTGTATTGGTATAGATGGCCACATTGAGTCCTGGGTCTTTTCTCTGAGATGAATGCCAAAAGGCGTATAAGTCTGATTCATTATTTATAATTTGACCGAAGAGCAGTGCATCATATTTCCTTGGACGAATCACACTTTGATTTAAATTGCCAACCTCAAAAGTTTTTATGTCAACTTTCATACCTATGGCAGTAAGATCTTCTTTAATTAATTCTGCTGATTTTGCGAGCTCAGGAGCATTTCCAGTTGAAATAGAAAATTCTAACACAGTGGTTACTTTCTTTTTTTTCTCTGTAACTGTTTTTTCTAAATAGCCACTTGCTCCAATTTTCCAGCCATCTTTTGCTAAACTACTCTGTACTTTTTTTAAGATTTCTTCTCGGGAAATTTTATTTTCACTATTTAATTTTTGATACGCTATCATATTTGGTGGTATTGGCTCATCAATAGCCACACCATAACCGCGGAGGACTGAGCGAACTATTCGATCTTTATCTATTGTGTCATTGATTGCTTTTATTATTACTTTATTTGTAAATATATGGTTTTGATTCTGATTAAAGAAAAGCCCAAAAACTCGAGGGAGAATAGAAGATTTTATACGATAATTTTTCTCTTTTAAGATCTCTGCATTTTCTGGCATGATGGAACCAATTTGGGTGATATTTCCACTCTCAAGTGCTTGAATCATTTCATTTTCATTTGGATAAAAACGGATGGTTAAGTTTTTTATATATGGTGCGCCCAAAATAAACTTTTTAAAATATGTTAATTCATAATAATCCACAATTCCTGAAGATTGTTTACTTACATTTGAAACCATATAAGGTCCCGAACCGACTGGATTTATATTTGTCTCATTTAATTCAATCGGGGATTTATTCCAAATATCTTTTGGCATAATACCCAGTGTCATATTTTCTAAAAATGATGCATAGGGTTGTCTCAGAGTAAATTGAATGTTTTTTTCGTCTATTTTCTCCATATTTACTCCATCAAAATTTCCCTTGCGAGGACTTTTAATTATCGGATCTTTGATTTTCTCTATTGTAAAAATAATATCATCTACGGTCAGAGGTGTTCCATCGTGAAAATATAGATTGTCTTTTAAGGTAAAAGTGTAGACTAAACCATTTTTTGAAACGTTATATTTTTCTGCCAAATCTGGAATTAAAGTTCCATCAGGGCTTTTTCTCATGAGACCAGAATAAATAAGTGATATTAAGTCTCTGTCGGTATCGGAAAATGCGAGAACTGGATTTATGAAACGGGGGGAGCCCAAAATGCCTTCAGATATCTCTCCTCCACGCATTGGTAAATTCACCATAAATGATTGATTGAGATTTTTTAATATCAGAAAACCACTTATAATGCATATTGCCACGAGAGTAGCAAAAACAGCCCATTCTTTTTTGGAGAAAGAAGAGAGAACTAAATTTATTTGTTTTTTATCTGGCAATGTAAAATTGCGTATAAGATTCCTAATTTTTTCCATAAAGAAATAAGATTCCAATATTAGGTATTAGCTATTTCTACTTTATAATTATATAACTTGATACAATATAATCATTCATTCGCTCAGATTGATTAGGTAAACCTATCAATTCCTCGCTCATTTTATAATTATATAACTTAATACAATATAATTATTCATTCGCTCAGATTGATTAGGTAAACCTATCAATTCCTCGCTCATTTTATAA
>CAYHDS010000013.1:0-2172 GCA_964355475.1 uncultured Candidatus Saccharibacteria bacterium | reverse complement strand
TTATAGCTAAAAGGCCAGATAAAGCAAAAAGAATCGCACATGTTATAGATAAGTAAAAAAGAAACTTTTCGAATCCTCGACGTGTAGTATGAAAACTACTACCATCGCCACCCCCCAATGCTCCACCTACTCCTGAACCTGTTTGCTGGAGCAAAATAGCCAAAACCAGTATTACAGATAGGATAATCTGCGCATATGGCAGAATTGACGCTACTAAACTCATATAAACGATTATTGCATATTTTGAAAAATAAGGCAAATACTGTTACAATAGGTATATGTCAAAAGAAATTTCAATATTAGGACTATTTCAAAAATTATTTCATAACTTCAACTCTCGTTCAATGAAAGATGCGACCATCGCTTTCAAGAAGCATTTAGATGAAGGTGGCAAGATGTTGGTTGCGATGGGGGGCGCAATGTCTTCTGCGCAAATGGGTGTCACTCTGGCTGCAATGATAAAAGAGAATAAAATTCACGCCATCTCTTGCACGGGTGCCAACCTTGAAGAATCAGTTTTTCGTTTAGTCGCCCACAATAGTTATAAAGATTATCCCGATTATCGATATTTTACTAAAGAAGACGATGAAGCTATTTTAAATAGAGGAGAGCGCAGAGTGACTGATACATCAATACCAGAAGAAGAAGCATTCCGCGTCGTTGAGCCAATTATTTTAAAGCGCTGGAAAGAAGCACAAGCAAAAGGGGAAAGATATTTTCCACATGAATATTTTTATCAAATACTTTTGTCAGATGAATTGAAAGATAAATATGAAGGTAATCCAGAACATTGTTGGCTTCTCGAAGCGGCGAAGAAAAATTTGCCGATGGTTGTACCTGGATGGGAAGATTCAACTCTCGGAAATATTTTCGCTGGTTATTGTAAAGCGGGAGAAGTCAGTCCGTCTGTTATGAAGACAGGAGTGGAATATATGATGTACCTATATGATGAATATATAGAACTTGCTAAAGGGGGTCCGGGACTCGGATTCTTTCAAATTGGCGGAGGAATTTCTGGAGATTTCCCAATTTGTGTCGTGCCTTCAATAAAATATGATTTAAAAAAGGAAGTTCGACCTTGGGGTTATTTTTGTCAGATATCAGATTCTACCACTTCTTATGGTTCATATTCGGGAGCAACTCCAAATGAAAAAATTACTTGGGATAAATTGACTAAGGACACACCAATGTTTGTGATTGAATCTGATGCCACCATAGTAGTGCCATTGATTTTTGAAGCTATTTTAGATAGGTATACTTTATCTCTCAAGTAAGGTAAAAACATTTATGATTGACTATGTGGAATGGGTGCGGAATTTTATTACTCACTATCCAGCGTTACAATATTTTGTAATTTTTTTTGGAGCCGCTTTTGGGGGAGAGGTGGCACTGATAACTCTTTCTTTTTTGGCAGCGCAAAATTTTTTCCCTTTCTTTACATTTTTTTTGATTAGTTATTTAGGGACCCTTTCTTCTGATTCTTTATGGTTTTTATTAGGAAGAACTAAATTAGCTATAAAAATTATTGATTATCGCCATATTACTCGTACTGTTGTGACGATTATGGAAGCAATTCATAAAATAAGCCGAGGAAACCATTTGCTTGCGTTTATATTTGCCAAGTTTTTGATTGGCACTAGAGTAGTACTGATACTTTATATTGCTAAAACTAACATAACTTTTAAGAATTTTATCCGTAATGATTCGATAGCAATTTTTGTTTGGCTTGTAGTACTTATACCAATTGGTTTTCTTTCTGGGCTTGGTTTTACTTATATTTCTAGTGTTTTAGAGAATGTTTATGCAGGAATTGGTTTTGTTGTCCTTATTTTATTTATTGTAGTTATTATGCAATTATGGTTAAAGAATTTTTTCACCAAAGAAGGAGAGGAGATTTTAGAGGAACAAAATATGTTATAATATAGATACTTGTCCCGTTAGAAAATTATGGGAAAGTAACTAAATCACTACAATTTATTAATTAATTTTTTAATGGGATGAATATAAATTTACAGGCTAAAAATATGATTTTGACTCCTGCTATTCGTGATTATGTCTTAAAGAGAATTACTAATTTAGAAAAATTACTCTCTGGCATTGAAGAGAGACAGGGTAAGGTAATGGTAAATTTTGAAGTCTCCAAGTCTACCAATCACCACAAAAGGGGAGAGA
>CAYHDS010000012.1:0-12084 GCA_964355475.1 uncultured Candidatus Saccharibacteria bacterium | reverse complement strand
CCATTTAGTTTCTGATCTAGCAACCATTGTAAATATCCACGATCCGTTTTTATAACATCTTCAATTCTTTTGCCATTGTGTTTACCGAATCTGAAAGTATGAAGAAGAGAAGGATGCGAAGAAATTTCTATCATTTTACTTAGAGCTTTTTCTTCACTCAGATTTTCTTCTGTCATCATTTTGTCTTTTAACTTTTCAAAGAGTTTTTCCAAGACGAGCACATCACCGAGGGCGTCATGAGCGGTGCCGTTTACTTCAATTTCAAGCAAATAACGCAAATACTGTAAATTATATTTTTCAATTTTCTCTTCTCTATCCAAATGTCTGACCACCCGAAGAGTGCAAATGAATTTTTTTGGATCTATTCCTTCTTTTTTTATCATTGTGATGTCAAAAGGAGCATTGTGAGCAATGACGGTGCTGTTTTCATCTTCTAAAAGTTTTTTAATTTTTGAAAAGTCATCACTTTCTTTAAAAGAAATTTTGTCAGCCACCATTTTGTTGGTGATGTGGTGCACAGCAGATGCTTCTGGGGGAATTTTTATCTCAGGTTTGTATAGACCAGTAAAAGTTTCATTACCAGTTTTATAGGCAATTTGGATTAAAAAATCTTTTTCAGTATTTCCAGTCGTTTCAGTGTCGAAAAATATGATTTTTTGCATAGTATTATTTTACCATAAAATTTATTACTACACAGCTTTACACTTTTTCTCTCGAATATCCTGCTTCGCATCGTCACTGTTCGAAAAAGTTAAAGCTGTTTCGCTAACCCCTCGCCGAATTTTTAGAAATTTGGTATAATTGAATCATGCTTCATGAACAAATTAAAAATGGAATAAAAGAGGCAATGCTGGCTAAAGACGCTCTACGGCTCAAGGCCTTTCGTGCCATGTCTGCAGCTTTTACTAATGAATTAGTAACTAAGAATAAAAAACCACAAGAAATGCTTACAGATGATGAAGTACTCGTCGTCATTGCTAGACTTGCTAAACAGAGGAAAGATTCTATTGAACAGTTTAGAGCTGGTAATAGAGGAGATTTAGTAAAAGAAGAAGAAGCGGAGCTTTCAATATTAGAAACTTATTTACCTAAAATGATGGAAAAGAATGAGGTTGAAAAAATTGCTAAAGCCAGGAAAGAAGAGCTCGGTATCGTGGATGCTACAAAAAAAGGTATGTTGATGTCAGCTCTGATGAAAGATTTGAAAGGCAAAGCTGATGGAATGGTGGTCAAAGAAGTAGTAGATGCCTTGTTTTAATATACCTGTCCCGTAACGGCTTCGCCTAATTTTTGATTACAACAAATGATCACTATTAATAACAACTTAAAATTTTAGTACTGGGATGCATACGGTTAAAATCTTAGTTCATTTAGTAGAAAACCATCAGGCGCTGGTTTATTTTATCATTTTTCTGGGTCTAATTATTGAAGGAGAAGTGATAGTGATTTCTACGGGTATTTTAGTACATTTGGGAGCTTTACCTCTTTTACCCGCTTTATCTTTTGTTTTGTTTGGAGGTTTTTCGAAAGCTTTTGTTGGATATTATTTAGGTACTATAATTCACGACAAATGGAGTAATGTTAAATTTTTTAAATATTTTGAAAAACGAGTGCGTTATGTTGTGCCCAAATTTAAGGAAAAGCCATTTTGGTCTATTTTTATTTCAAAATTTATTATGAGTTCTAATAATATAGTAATTCTATTTTCTGGTTTTGAGAGAATTGATTTTAAAAAATACTTAAAAGCAGAAACTTTGGCTATTGCAATATGGGGTCCGGGATTGATAGCTCTCGGGTATTTCTTTTCTTATACTGCTCTAAATGTCAGCCGAGAAATTTGGAGATTCACACTGATAGTTTTTAGCCTCTTTATATTGTTCCTTCTTTTTGATAAGCTAGTAGGTTGGCTTTATGTTTTGTTTGAAGAATTTCATGATAATAATAAAGAAATATGAATAATGAAAAAAAACTCAATAAAAAATTAGTGACCCACGATGGATCTTTTCATACTGATGATGTTTTTGCTTGTGCCACATTGTCTTTAATACTTGAAAAGCAAAATATACCATTTGAAATTATTCGCACTCGAGATGCCGAGATTATTAAAACAGGAGACATTGTTTTTGACGTTGGAAGTGTTTATGACGCTCTTAAAAATAGATTTGACCATCATCAAGTGGGTGGAGCTGGAAAACGCGAGAATAATATAGAATATTCTTCTTTTGGTTTGATTTGGAAAAAGTTTGGTATAGAACTTTGTGGAAATCAGAAAGCGGTAGATTTTATTGATAAAAAATTAGTTGCGCCGATAGATGCCTGGGACAACGGTTTTGATTTAGTGACTAATAATAATGAGATTAAACCATATTATTTACAACATATTTTCTTTGCTATGTATCCAACTTGGCGAGAGGAAAATTTGAATATTAATGAATTATTTTTAAAATCTGTAGAAATTGCAAAAAATATTTTAATTCGTGAAATAATTCAAACACAGGATATGCTTCTTGCCGAAGAGATGGTTATCAATTCTTATAAAAATGCAGAAGATAAGAGGATAATTGTTTTAGATAAAAATTATCCATTTGAATATATTCTTTTTAATTTTCCAGAACCACTTTTTGGTATTTATCCCAGAAAAACTGGGGATTGGGGAGTAAAAGCTATTAGAGCAGATAATCCAAATACTTTTAAAAATCGTAAAAATTTACCAATGTCTTGGGGCGGTTTACAAAATGAAGATTTACAGAAAATTTCTGGAGTTCCCGATGCTTTATTTTGTCATCGTGCACTTTATCTTTGCGCTGCTAAATCCAAGGCAGGAGCTACCAAATTAGCTCAAATTGCGCTAGAATCCTAATATACTTATCTCGTAGTAAATTTTTGATTACGGGGGTCATGGGTATAAATATTATTATTTAAAATTTTACTACTGGGATGGCATTTATTGATGAAATGAAATTTACAGCCTCGGCCGGCGTGGGCGGAAATGGCGTGGTCAGATGGCGACAAGAAAAATTTGTACCCAAAGGTGGTCCCTCAGGTGGAGATGGTGGACATGGGGGAAATTTTTACGTGCAAGCCGTGAGGGACGTGCACATACTTTCGAAATACAAAGCGAAAAAAAGTTTTTCTGCGGGTAAGGGTGAAGATGGAAGTAATAAAAGTTTGCATGGTAAAAATGGAGAAGATTTTACTCTTGATTTACCTATTGGGTCCATCATCACAAATCTTGAAACAGATGAGACTTGGCAATTAAATAAAGAAGGAGAAAAAATAATGTTGCTGAAGGGTGGTTATGGTGGCTTTGGTAATGAACATTTTAAAAGTTCTATAAACACTACTCCGATGGAGTGGCGTCCTGGACAAGAAGGAGAAAAAGCAAATTTTAAAATTGAATTAGAACTTTTTGCCGATATTGGCTTGATTGGACTTCCTAATGCGGGAAAAACTTCGCTTTTAAATACACTAACAAATGCAGATGCAAAAGTTGGAGATTATGCTTTTACGACACTGAATCCTAATTTGGGTGATTTTTATGGATATGTCATAGCAGACATTCCAGGACTTATTGAGGGTGCATCAGAAGGCAAGGGACTTGGAGTAAAATTCTTGCGTCATATTAAACGCACCAAAATGTTGGCTCATTTAGTTTCTTTTGAAAATTTATCTAAAGGAACGACTGGAATGATGAAGGCTTATAAAGAAATTCGTAAAGAGCTCATGAGCTATGACAAGAAATTAAAATTAGGCGTTGATGGTTTAAATAAGAAAGAAGAAATAATCATTTTGACCAAAACAGACGTAGTTTCTGATTTAAAAATCATTACGAAAACAGAAAAAACATTTAAAAAGTTAAGTGATAAAGTTTTTGTTCTTTCGCTTTATGATGACAAATCTGTAAAAAATTTGCGAGATACATTGATTAAAATTTTTAAACAAAAATAACATATAAAAATATATGCTCGAACGTCACAAAATTCCAACATTAAAACCCGAAGAACTTGCAAGAATCAGGACCATGAATCTTCATAGATCCAGCGAGCGAGCCAGTATGCAAAGATATTCAATAGATGAATTGAAACAAACAAGAGACAGGATTGGAGTACGGGTGCAACGAGCTGAGACTGCCTACCGTATTGTAAAAAATAACATTGCCATTCCTAAAGACCTTCGGGATCAAGCCGAACTTATATATTTTAAAGCTCAAATAAGCCTAGAAGAATGTGAACGGGAAATTAAAGAACAAGAACAACGTTCACATTTAGGAGATGTGGTATTATAAATGATATGTCTAAAACATATTATTCTACAATTGGACTTGAAATACATGCAGAATTGAAAACGAATACTAAGATGTTTTGTGCATGCAAGAATAATCCCGATGAAGAATTGCCGAATGTAAATATTTGTCCTGTGTGCACTGCACATCCCGGAGCCTTGCCTGTGATAAATAAAAAAGCAGTAGAAAATGTTATCAAGGTTGGACTTGCTGTTGATGGTGATATTGCTGATTTTACAGAATTTGACCGAAAAAATTATTTTTATCCAGACATTCCAAAAGGCTATCAAATTTCTCAATATAAATATCCGATAGTTTCCGGCGGACATTTAGCAGATTTTGATATCACTCGAGTACATTTAGAAGAAGATACAGCCAACAATAAACACCCGTCTCGTGAAGCGAGCCGGGCAAGCGACAAAGGAGGCCTGCCCGAATCATCAACAGATGAGGCGGGTTACTCTTTGATTGATTTTAATCGCGCTGGTGTGCCCTTAATGGAACTCGTGACTGAACCTCATACATTTGAAACAGCGGACGAGACAGCAAAAAATGCAATAAAATTTGCCAAAGAATTTCAGCTTGTGCTTTGGTATCTGGGAGTGTCAGAAGCAAATATGGAGAAAGGGGAAATGCGTGTTGAGGCGAATATTTCCATTTCGACAGATCTAAATGCTTTAGGTACTAAAGTTGAAGTAAAAAATTTGAATTCTTTCAAAAGTGCCGAAAAAGCTATCAAATATGAAATAAATAGAATGATTGAATTGATGGAGACTGGCAAGGGTACTGAAATAGTGCAGGAGACACGAGGCTGGGATGAGAACAAGCAAATGACTTTTTCTCAGAGAAAAAAAGAAGGCAGTGCAGACTATAGATATTTTCCAGATCCAGATTTACCCAAATTAAAGCTCCACGAAGCATTTGATTTGGAAAAAATGAAAAAAGAATTACCAGAACTACCTGCGCAAAAACGTGCAAGGTATCAAAAAGATTTTGGTATCAAAGATGAAGATATAGAAGTCTATGTAAACGATTTATCTCTCGGTGTATGGTTTGAAGATATTGCCAGAATTCTAAACAATAAAGAAAAGATAAAAATCGCTTCCAACTATATTACGACAGATTTCTTGGGTCTTAGAAAAAGCAATCCTGAAATACAAATGCCCAGTGCAAAAAATATGGCCGAGCTCTCATCTATGATTATGGAAACCTTGATAAGTTCACGTTCAGCAAAAGATATATTGGCATCAATTGTGATAAATGATGAGCCACCAATGAAAATTGCTATTCAAAAAGAATTATTACAAAAAAGTGATGCAGGAGCATTAAAAGAAATTGCACAAAAAATTATTGATGCGAATAGTAAAGTGGTAGCGGATTATAAGAGTGGCAAGGAGCAAGCCCTAATGTCTCTCGTTGGTCAGATGATGAAAGAAACAAAAGGTTCAGCAAATCCTGTTCTAACCAAGCAAATTTTAATAGATATGCTTGCCCGTCCGTAGCATTTTTTGCGAAGGCGGGCTAAAATAGAATAATGAAAACTTATAAAGAATATATACAAGATGCTGATGAGAAAGGAAATGCTATCGGTCATTTTAATATTTCAAATTTAGAAACTCTTCATGCTATTTACAATGTAGCAAAAAAGCTTAGTGTTCCTATAATTATCGGACTTACGGAAAGAGAAGAAGCTTTTGTCGGACGCGATGAGGCAGTGGCATTAATAAAAACACTTCGCACTCGGGATAATTATCCCATTTTTTTAAATGCTGATCATCATTATAGTTTTGAAGCGGTGAAAATGTCACTGGATGCTGGTTTTGATTCGGCTGTTATTGACTTGGTTAAACTTCCTTTAGAAGAAAATATAAAAATTACTAAACAGTGTGTGGAATATGCGCGTGAACTTTCCAAAAAAGAAAATAGAGAAATTTTAATAGAAGCTGAGCTTGGTTTTATTGGTACATCTTCTAAAATTTTAGATAAAATTCCAGATGGTGTTGGAGAGGTGACGATGACAACACCTGAAGATGCAAAACATTTTGTAGAAGCAACTGGTATTGATTTATTAGCTCCATCTATCGGCAATGTGCACGGTATGGTCAAAACTGGTAATCCTCGACTTCATCCAGAGCGAGTAAAAGCAATAAGAGAAGCGACTGGCATACCTCTTGTTCTTCATGGTGGTTCAGGTTCTATGGATGAAGATTTTGTTTCTTGTATCAAAGCTGGTATTGATATTGTTCATATAAATACTGAAATCAGAATTGCCTTTACTGAAACATTAAGAAAGTCATTAGCAGAAAATTCTGAAGAAATTACACCTTATAAATATATGCCAAAAGCTGTAGAAGCCGTAGAAAAAGTTGTCGAAGCTCGACTCAAACTTTTTAGCGGAATGGAATAATCTTGTGAAAGACGAAATTAAAAAATTTTTTAAGGGGGATGCGGAAGATAATGAAGAGACACTTGTAAAATACTCGCATGATGCGAGTTTACTTGAAGTCAAGCCAAAACTTGTGCTTTTTCCTCGAGATTCTGAAGATATAAAAAATTTAGTGAAATGGGTAGGAGAAAATGCAGGAAAACTCGCCCGAACGACTGACGGCGTTCAGTTGGGCGGGTATCCTGGCCTTTCAATTACAGCTAGATGTGCGGGTACTTGTATGGCTGGGGGAGCAATAGGGGAATCTATAATTTTAGATTTTACTCGATATATGAATCATTTAGTAAAATTTATGGATGAGATACCGCAAAAATTTAAACTTCAGAAAAATTCTCTGAACTTTCTCCATCCTTCGGACGGAACCTTTATTACCGTACAGCCCGGTATGTTTTATAGAGACTTCGAAAAAATAACTTTAGAAAAAAATTTAATTTTGCCTTGCTTTACAGCGTCCAAGAGTTTAAATGCCATGGGGGGAATGTATGGCAACAATTCCGCTGGAGAGAGAACACTTAAATATGGAAAAACCGAAGATTATATTTTATCTGCGAAAGTAATTTTTGCTGATGGTAATGAATATGTAGTAAAGCCCCTCACCCAAGATGAATTAACGAAGAAAATTGCTCAAAATGATTTTGAAGGGAATATTTATAAAAATATTTTTACTTTGATAAATAATAACAAAGAAGAAATAGCTCATGCCAAACCAAATGTTCACAAAAATTCTGCTGGCTATTATATTTGGAATATAATATTGCAACCTGACTTTATGTTTGATTTAAATAAATTATTAGTTGGTTCGCAGGGAACATTGGGAATTGTGACAGAAATAACTTTTAAATTAATTCCTCAAACAAAACATTCCAAACTCGTAGTTATTTTTATGAATGATATGGAGCCACTGGGTCGCTTGGTGGATGAAATTCTCACCTTAAATCCTGAGACGTTAGAGGCTTATGACGACAAGACTATGAAATTAGCGGTGAGATTTTTTCCAGACTTTTTAAAGAATAAAGGATTTACAGAGATGTTTAAATTTACGTGGTCTTTTTTGCCAGAGTTAAAAATGATGCTAACAGATGGTTTTCCAAAATTAATTTTACTTGTTGAATTTGCAGGAGATGATGAAAAATCGGTGCATAAAAAATGTAGAGTGCTTATAGAGAAAATTGGGAATTTTAAATTGAGAGTTCATATTACCAAGAATGAAGCTGAGAGTGGCAAGTATTGGGATGTCAGACGTGAGAGCTTCGCACTTTTACGTAAGCACGTAAAAGGTAAGCGTACAGCTCCTTTTGTCGATGATATTATTGTTCGTCCAGAATTTTTACCAAAGTTTTTACCAGAATTAAACAAAATTTTAAGTAGATATGATTTGACCTATACTTTGGCAGGACATGCAGGAGATGGGAATTTTCATATTATTCCACTTATGGATTTTTCTCGTCCCGATACAGGAAAAATAATTTTAGAACTTTCTGATAAAGTGTATGATTTAGTGGCGCAATATCACGGCTCAATTACCGCTGAACACAATGATGGTATTATTAGAACACCTTATTTGGGAAAAATGTATGGAGAGAAAATTATGTCTATTTTTAAAGCAATAAAAGATATTTTTGATTCTAAAAATATCTTTAACCCCGGTAAAAAGATTGCCACAGAAAAAATGGGTGGTACAAAAGAATATATATCTACACACATTGCTATAGAACACAATGCCAAGCATGGAGTTTAAATTTGCTTTTTAGTTATTTTTGTATATACCTCCACACCTATTTCACTAGTAAGTGATATGCAAATTTACTTAAATAATTTTAAATGATAATAAGTTTTTTATTTTTTGACTTTCAATAGGTGTTCGGGTATAATCTTGCTTATGTTGGTTATTAAAGCTACAAAGAGAGATATGACAGAAAGTCCTACTACCTTACGAAAAGAGGGCAGAATTCCTGCTGTTTTTTATGGGGCGGGCAAAGAGTCTACCTCAGTTTCTATTTCAAATATTGAATTTAAGAAAATTTGGCGACAAGCTGGTGAATCTTCTGCTGTAAAAATTTCAACTGGAAGTGTTGATATTGATGTCTTAATTCACGATGTTCAAGTTGATCCTATTACCAATGAGCCGATTCACGTAGACTTTTTAGCTATTGATATGAAGAAAAAGATTAAAGTTAACGTGGAGCTTGTTTTTGAAGGCATTTCCAATGCTGTAAAGAACGGTCTTGGCAATTTGGTCAAAGTGCTTCACGAAATTGAGATAGAAGCTCTGCCTGCAGATTTGCCACACAATTTAATTGTTGATATTTCTAAACTTGAAACGATTTCTGATACTGTTATTGTTTCTGATTTAAAATTACCGAAAGGAGTAGTAGCCATTACAAATGCCTCCGATGTGGTAGCATCTATCATTGAACAAAGAGAAGAGAAAGAAGAAGTAGCGCCAGTTGACTTGTCTGCTATTGAAGTAGAAAAGAAAGGCAAGGTTGCCGAAGAAGGCAGTGAAGAGGTAGTAGAAACTATTCCACCAGCTCCCCTAAAATAAGGATAAATATGTTAGAATAGAACTATGGCGCAGAAAACCATAGTTTTTATTTTAACTCTATTTTTCTTTTTTAACCTAGGTCCTTTAAAAGTTCGAGCTGGTTTTGATTGTCTTAATTTAACTATTGCCTCACTTCAGACAGATAAAGATTATTGCAGAAATGAACTTGCTCAAATAGAAGCCCAACTAACTGAACTATTAAATAAGCAAAAAGAGCAACAAAAACAGACAGGCACATTAAAAGGCGATGTGGATTATTTAACTAGCCAAATTAATGCGCTAAAAACAAAGATAAAAGCACGCGCATTAGTTATTGCCCAGCTTAAGGTATCTATTAAAGAAAAAGTTTCTAAAATAGAAAGTTTATCGGAAAAAATTGACAGACAACATGAATCCTTAGCACAACTCCTTCGCAACACAAATGATTTCGATAATGAAAACATGATTTATTTGATTGTTTCAGACAACACTATTTCTTCTTTTTATAGTGACTTAGAATCTTATGCTTCAATCAAACAAGCGGTCAAAATATCTGTTGATGAAATTAGAGGCGTAAAAACTGAAACCGAAGTACAAAAAAAAGATTTAGAGAAAAAACAAAATGCGGAGACTGATGCAAAAGTTGAGCTCGAAAATGCACAAAAAAAAGTTGCTCAATCAGAAGCTGAAAAAAAGCAACTTTTAGCTATTTCAAAAAATAAAGAACAAGAGTATCAAAAACTTGCCGCTGAGAAAAAAGCTCGCGCTGATACGATTCGTGCCGCGCTCTTCCAACTCCGTGATACTAAGGCCATACCTTTCGGTACAGCTTTGAAATATGCGCAAGAAGCAGAAATCAAGACTGGTGTGCGTCCAGCATTTTTGTTAGCAATTATTACTCAAGAAACAAATCTTGGTGCGAATATAGGAACTTGCAATCGTCCAGACGATCCACCATCAAAAAACTGGAAAGCGGTGATGAAACCCGATCGCGACCAAGCTCCATTTGAGAGAATAACCTCTGCCTTGGGACTCAATCCATATTCTATGCCAGTGTCATGTCCTTGGAATGGTGGCTGGGGTGGAGCAATGGGACCTTCGCAATTTATTCCTTCTACTTGGGAATTATATGCTAAAAAAGTTGCTGGGGCGCTCGGCATTAGCGGTATGCCGAATCCTTGGGAACCTAGACATGCTTTTATGGCTTCCTCTATTTATTTAGGTGAGCTTGGTGCGGATAATGGTGGATTTACCGCCGAACGAACTGCCGCGCTTAAATATTATGCAGGTAGTAATTGGAATAAAAAGGCAAATGCTTTTTATGGAAATGGGGTAATGAAAAAAGCGAAAGACATACAAGCTAATATTGATTTGCTTTAGTAGAAAATTTGTGATAATCTAAAAAAGTTATGACCCGTTCGGCAAGCTCAGGCCTTCGGTTCTGAGACTCAGGCTCGAAGAGGTCATAGTGAATAAAACCGAACCATGAAAAAGGATATACATCCCAAATACGATATAGGAACCAAAGCTACTTGTGCCTGTGGAGCAGTTTTTCTGGTTGGTTCAACAATGCCTGAAATTAAAATGGAAATTTGTAGTAAATGCCATCCTTTTTACTCTGGAAATGAAAAAATTATAGATAGTGCTGGACGCGTAGATCGTTTCAATAAAAGAAAAGCATTATCTGCTAAAGCAAAGAAATAAGCCCAAACACCAAAAACAAAAAGCTTTTTCTCAGGTCCTCGGAAAAAATCCCCAGACCATTCGAAAAAGCTTTTTGTTTTTTATGTTAAAATTACAAATAAATTTATGGATTTAGATGCATTAAAAAAAGATCATCGAACAAGCTATTTAGCAGGTATTTTAGAGCGCTTAATGCGTCAGGAAGCCGAAGTAAGAGAGATGCTCGAGAGCGATGATAGTTTGCATGATTTAGCGGGAGAAGAATTGAAAACCATTCAAACTGAACGAGAAACAGTTGAAAAACAAATAGAAGATATTTTAGCTAAAGATAAGGAAGAAGAATCCCGACGTGACGTCGGGACAAATGAAATAGTACTTGAAGTTCGTGCTGGTGCTGGAGGAGACGAAGCGTCACTTTTCGCCTGGGAACTCGCTCATATGTATGAAAAATTTTCTGAACAAAAAGGATGGCAATGGCATACAAATTATGAATCCAAAAGTGATCTCTCTGGTTACAAAGAAGCTTCTTTTGAAATAAAAGGCAAAGATGTTTTTAAGATGATGCGTTATGAGACAGGAGTGCACAGAGTTCAGAGAGTGCCAGCAACAGAAAAAAATGGACGAGTGCATACTTCGACTGCATCGGTAGCAATATTGCCAATCAGAAAAAAAGTAAATTTTGAAATTAATCCAGTTGATATAGAAATGGAATATTCTCGTTCGGGTGGTAAGGGAGGGCAAAATGTAAACAAGGTTGAAACAGCTGTGCGCCTCATCCACAAACCCACGGGTATCGATGTGCGTTCCACGAATGAACGCAGTCAACTTGCAAATCGTGAAAAAGCGATGACGATATTGCTTGCCAAGCTTCAACAGTTAGAAGAAGAAAAAGAAGCAAAAAAATATTCGGGTGAAAGAAAAGACCAGATAGGCACAGGGGATAGGAGTGAGAAAATCCGTACTTACAATTTTCCACAAGACCGTGTGACTGACCATAGAATAAAAAAGTCTTGGCACAATTTGCCGAAAATTATGGAAGGAGATATAGGGGATATCATTTCTGCCTTAGATTCTGGCGTAGTGGGGGATGAAGAAGAGGAATAAGTCTACTTGACTTTAAAAAACTACGGAGGAAACTCCTCCGTATAG
>CAYHDS010000011.1:0-13456 GCA_964355475.1 uncultured Candidatus Saccharibacteria bacterium | reverse complement strand
CAGAAAATATGGGGGAAACAGATTTAGAATTTTTGAAAAAATTAGTAAAAGAAGACAAAGATGGCATGATTCGCTCGCCTGCATTATCTATCTTGCTTGAAGCCTATCAGAATATCGACAATGCATTTATTGCCGAACTTCCACTCGAACTTGCCTTGATTGAAATTTTAGGGCAAGATAGTGAAGCAAAGAAATAAATTGGGAGATCGTCTAACGGTAGGACAGCGGCCTTTGAAGCCGTTAATCTTGGTTCGATTCCAAGCCTCCCAGCCCTTCCTCCCTTCGGTCGTCAGGGCCTTCGGCACTGATAAGATAACTGAAGGAAGGTACCGAGTGAGTACTGAGTTAAATGAAGTACGACGAGGTAAAAAATTTATGTATTTCACTTATATTTTAGAATGTGCAGATAAAAGCTTATATGTAGGTTGCACAAATGATTTAGAAAGAAGACTAGAGCAACACAATAATTCAAAATGGGGTGCACACTATACAAAAATCCGTAGACCCGTAACACTAAAATATTCTGAGAAATTTGAAACCTTAAAAGAAGCAAGAAGAAGAGAAGCTGAAATTAAAGGTTGGAGAAGGGAGAAGAAGTTAGAGTTGTTTAATAAGTCGTGATGGGCCATTCGGCTCTGAGAGCCCTCAGGCTCGATGAGTTATTTCACACGAGATGCATTAAATATATTAAAATAATTATGGAAGAAAATTCATTACATAAAAACAATTTATATTTTGATGCTCTGGTTGTGGATATTCCACTTCTTCTACCTCGAGCTTTCAAGAAATTGCCGACTCTTCGTTTGACTGTGGCTAATTTCATGGCTCGCAGTTTTGCGGTAGCGTTATCTCCGTGTTTCCAAATCTTGTCTCTAATTAATGTATCAATATATTCATTGATCATTGGGAAAAGTAATTCACCGCACACTTCATTTCCAATTTCCCAAATTTCTTTCAGCGCGACTGTTGCGTCCATGCCATAATATTCGCTTCTTCCTCTTTTTTCCGGCTTGTGGTAATCACAAAGCTGTAATGCTCGAAACTTTCGGATAGATGCTTTTCTGTGCATTTTAGTGACAAAGCATACATGGTTTAACAACAGAGATTTTTGATCTTTGTCCGACTTTAAATATTCTATTAAATACTCATTAAAAATGTCTGTTTTGGTTTTCATGGTCATCTGACCACGGTAACCTATTTATGAGCTATTCACTCCATTTACGGTAACAGTTTTAATGAGCTAGAACGGTAAATTGACTCAATTTATTTTACGTGTATATGGATTACCATATAACAACGACACTCGGACATTAATCAAGTAAACTTGATTCTGCTCCTCGTTTGTTGTTATAATAAAAATAATGGCAAAAAAATTCTCTAAAATAAAAATTTTAGGTCAAGGACTTACTTTTGATGATGTACTTTTAGTGCCAAATTATAGTGAAGTTTTACCAAAAGAAGTCGAAATAAAAACAAAACTTACAAAAAATATTGCTCTCAGTATACCTTTTATGTCAGCCGCAATGGATACTGTTACCGAATCGCCAATGGCTATAGAG
This sequence comes from uncultured Candidatus Saccharibacteria bacterium, assembly GCA_964355475.1. Lineage (GTDB taxonomy): Bacteria > Patescibacteriota > Minisyncoccia > Phycocordibacterales > UBA9973 > UBA9973. The sequence goes on along the minus strand of CAYHDS010000011.1, from coordinate 11,897 downwards.
ATGGCTAAATTGGGTGGGCTTGGTATAATTCATAAAAATTTATCTATTGCTGATCAAGCTCAAGAAGTTTTTAAAGTAAAAAGATATGAGTCTGGACGTATTTCGAACCCCCTTACTTTATCTGTCGATGCAACTGTCGGAGATGCGCTCGAAATACAACAAAAACACAACATTGGCGGTTTGCCCATAGTAGATAATAATGGAAAATTAGTTGGAATAGTTACCAACAGAGATCTTCGTTTTGAGACAAACCGTAATAAGGGAATAAAAGAAATTATGACCACAAAATTAATTACAGGCAAACAAAATACTACGGTGGATGAAGCAAATCAACTATTTAAAAAATACGTAATCGAAAAACTTCCCTTAATTGATAAAAATGGCAAACTTATTGGACTTATTACTTATCGTGATATGAGAAAAAGCAAAGAATATCCATTTGCCACAAAAGACAAAGAGGGGAGACTTTGCGTGGGTGGAGCGGTGGGTGTAGGAAAAGACGCAATGAAGCGGGTGGATGCCTTGGTAGAGAATCAGGTAGATATAATTTGTATTGATACTGCCCACGGACATTCAAAAGGAGTTATTGATATGGTAAAAAGGATTCGCAAAGTTTATCCCAAATTAAATATTATCGCTGGTAATATAGCTACTGGTTCGGCTGCGCTTGCTTTGTATAAAGCAGGAGTAGATGCAGTAAAAGTTGGAATTGGTCCTGGCTCTATTTGCACAACACGTATTGTCTCAGGAGTAGGTGTGCCTCAACTCTCTGCTATTTATTCTGTTTATGAAGCTTGCGCACCCCTGGGCGTCACAGTAATTGCTGATGGTGGTATGAAATATAGTGGAGATGCCGTTAAAGCTCTTGCTTTTGGGGCAGATGTGATAATGTCGGGTGGTACTTTTGCTGGAACAGATGAATCTCCGGGAGATACTATTGTAAGTAATAATCAAAAATTTAAAAAATATCGAGGTATGGGTTCAATAGATGCGATGAAAATGGGTTCAAAAGATAGATATTTTCAAGACGATCAATATGATCCGATAAAATTAGTTCCAGAAGGTGTCTCCGCTCATGTGGCCTATAAAGGAGCACTCATTCATGTCATTCATCAGCTTGTGGGAGGATTGCGTGCTGGAATGGGTTATTTAGGAGCAAAAGATATTAAAACACTTCGTAGTGCTTCTTGTTATATTATTACTAATGCGGGATTACGAGAGAGTCATGTGCATGATATTTTTATGGTAAGTCCAGCCCCAAATTATACACAACAATAAAATTATGATTCGTAAAAACAAATTTCAAGTTACTCCAGTTATTGGTCTCCAATGGGGTGATGAAGGAAAAGGTAAAGGTGTCGCTCGAATTGCCAACATTCTCAATAAGAATGATTTAATAGTTAGATTTCAAGGTGGCAATAATGCAGGACATACTATTTGGCATAAAGGTAAATGTTTTGTATTTCATTTGATTCCTTCTGGGGTTTTTGGAAAGGCTAAAATTCACTTAGGTGCTGGTATGGTTATAAATCCAGGCGCTTTGGCTAAAGAAGCAAAAGAAATACAAAAAAACATTTCTTTTTTAAATCGTATGTCTGTTTCTCCTCATGCAGTTTTAACAATACCAACGCATCTAATACTTGATTCTGTTTCTGAAAAAACTAAAGGAAAGAAAAAAATTGGTTCTACTGGTAAGGGTATTTCACCTTCTTACACTGATTTGACTTTACGTCGAGCCTTGCGAGTTGGTGATATTTTTTATAGTGATTTTCGAAAAAAATATGAAATGCTTCGCGATGAACATAAAAAAACATTACATCAAAATTTTAACTATGATGTATCTATTAAAGAATTAAAAGAAGCTGAACAAAATTTCTGGCTTGGTATTAAATTTTTACGTTCGCTTCAAATTATAGAATCTGCAGAAATTGTTACAAAAACCTTGTCAAAAAAACACAAAGTCATAGCTGAAGGAGCACAGGGCTCTTTACTCGACGTTCGTTTTGGACATTATCCTTTTGTAACATCATCACATACTATTTCTGGTGGAGTGGCTACGGGACTCGGTATTCCACCGTCGTATATTGGTGGCGCTATTGGAATATTAAAAGCTTATGTTACAAAAGTTGGTGAGGGTCCATTTCCAACAGAATTGGGTGGAAAAGAATCTTCTGTATGGTGTCGTGATAAAAAAGTAAATGATGAAAAAATTAGATTTCCTGAGCCAAATCCAGAAAGTAAAAGTGAATTTGAACAAGGAGTTGCCTTACGTAAATTCGGACATGAAATAGGCGCCACCACTGGCCGTTTGCGTCGCACGGGCTGGATAGATATTCCACTTTTGAAATATGCAATAAAAATAAATGGGGTAGAAGAATTAGTCCTTACCAAACTTGATGTCTTAAGTGGTTTTAAAAAAATAAAGGTATGCACTCAATATATAATCGATGGTAAAAAAACAAGTAAAATACCATTTGATCTCGCCCGAGTAAATGTCAAAGCTATTTACAAATCATTTCCAATTTGGAAAGGGAAGTTATCAGATTATGATAAAAAACCCGCCCGACTGAACAGTCGTTCGGGCGGGTTACCCAAAGAAGCTCTAACCTATGTTCAATTTTTAGAAAAAATATTAAATACAAAAATTATCTACGTTGGCACCGGCCCCGAAGATCATCATGTAGTAGAGCGTTATTGGTAAACTATATCTTATAAAATACAGTTTCTAAATTGGGGCATTTTGACATATCTATATCTGCAATAAACTTTATTTTATCTTCAAAAAATGAAATTTTTTCATCTTTATACTTGGAACAAATTTCATAAATAACCTCTTTTTTACTATTAGGCACTATAAATATTTCTTGAAAAAGGGGAGTAATACCACTATTTTCTAGTTTGTCTTTTTGAAATTGCTTTTCCCCATTTGTCACTATAAAACAATTCTCTTTACCATATCCTTTAACTTTTTCTAACAGTTCTAAATTGGTGAAATTTTTGCATTCAGACATTATTTTTTTATAAATTTCTTCCATTTTATTTTCATCCATTTTCCCGCGCTTAAAAAGTTCAGCAATAAAATTTTTAAGAGAAAATTCTTTTTCACGCACTTCTTTATAATATATTTCTGCCATGTTTCGAGACACTCCAGCTTCTTCTAAGCATTCATACATATGTTCTTTAAACAATTTAGTATTATAAAACAACACATCATCAAAATCAAAAATATATTTCATTTATTTATTATTTTAGATATAATTTTGGCTAATTTATCTCCATCATGACGAATAAAACCTCTATCACCAATCAATATATCATTAACAGGTTTTTCGAATATTACATGCGATAAAAGAGAAGCTCGAACAACTCTTTTGTCATTAAAATCATCTTCTATTAGAACCCCATCGCCAACTTCAAATTTATAACGTTCTATTTGTTCTTTTGAGGGAGCTTCGTTATTAAGTAAAATAATATCAATAGGTCTTCCAATATACTGTTCGACATCTTGTACATAATTACTCACTTTCCAATTAGCAGTATGGCCTAATTTATTAGTTAAATTAATTGGCAAAATTATTTTTGCTTCAGTTTTCACAATAGCTTCTTTAAAACCACCAACGATAAAATTTGGAATTATTGAAGAATAATAATTTCCAGGACCTAAAATTATATAATTTGCCTCAAGTAATGTATTCTTTGCATTTTCACTTAAATTTACATTATTTTTATAAAATATTTTTTCAATACCTACTCCTTGTAAATTGGCTCCTTGAACATTGTTCTCTCCTGTAACCACAGTGCCATCAATAAGTTTAATATTTAATTCAGCTTTATCTCCAGTGATGGGGACAACTACACCATTTACTTTTAAAATCTCAGAAGCAATTTCTACACCTTTAGAGAAATCTCCAGTTACTTTTTCAAGCGCAGCTAATAAAATATTACCGAAACTATGACCTAACAAAGTACCTTCGGTAAATCTATAATTAATTAATTTTCTCACAATATCACTATGTTCTGAAAGAGCTACTAGACATTGTCGCACATCTCCTGGGGGTAAAACTCCAAGTTCATCGCGTAATACGCCCGTAGAGCCCCCATTGTCTGCCATAGAGACCAGAGCTTTTAAAGAGACATTTTCCAATTTTTTAAGACCAGAGAGAACAGTAAAACTCCCTGTGCCCCCACCAACCGTCACAATCTTTATCATTTTTAAATGATAGCAAAAAAATAATTATTTGTCTTTACACCCTTATTTGTTGTAATATACCAATATGATTTCAAGGGTATATTTAATGTCGAGAAGACTTGATAATAGAAAAAAATTGTACCTCAATGGATGGAGAGAACTAGGACTCTCAGGAAAAATAAAAGACGTACAACTCTTAGATTCTTATAAAATAAAACATAATTTAGTTGATGAAGATATTTTAAAGATAGCAAATTCTTTAACTAATCCAGTTTTAGAAAAATTCTCTGTAAACAAATTACCCAAAAGTAAAAAATTTACTTTTGCAATAGAAATTGGATATTTGCCAGGTGTGACGGATAATATTGCTCATACCGCACGGGAATCTATCTTTGATTTACTGCATCTTAAAAAAGATACAGATTTATCTGTTTACACTTCCCGAGTTTTTTTAATTTCAGGAAATATAAAAATAGAAGATGCTAAAAAAATAGCTCTTTCACTTCATAATCCATTAATTGAGAGTTCTTCTATCAAAAATTCTAATAATATTAAAAACCAAAATAATTTACCCATTAAAATTCCTGAAGTAAAATTAGAAGAGAAAAATTTATTTTTAAGTGTTTCGCTTGATGTAAATGAAGAAGAACTTATAAAAATTGGAAAAGAGGGAATTTTAGATAAAGAAAATAAAAGACGAGGTCCACTTGCACTCGATTTACCGTCAATGAAGGTCATAAAAGAATATTTTGATGTAGAGAGGAGAAATCCAACTGATATTGAATTAGAATCGCTTGCCCAAACTTGGTCAGAGCATTGTAAACATACAATTTTTGCCAATCCCATTGATAACATAACAGATGGTCTTTATAAAACTTATATTAAAGGAGCAACTAACAAAATAAGACAAAAAAAAGGTAAAAATGATTTTTGTGTATCTGTTTTTCATGATAATTCTGGGGCAGTAACTTTTGATGAAAATTTTTTAATCACCCATAAAGTAGAGACACACAATAGCCCTTCGGCACTCGATCCTTATGGGGGTGCTATCACTGGTATTGTGGGCGTAAATAGAGATACTATTGGTTTTGGTTTGGGAGCGAAACCAGTGGCAAATACTTATGGTTTTTGTCTTGGAGAGCCAAATGACAATAAAGTAATTTATCGTGATAAAGAAAGAAAACAAAAAATGTTTTCTCCAAAAAGAATTATGGACGGAGTAATAAAGGGAATAAATTCTGGAGGAAATTGTTCTGGCATACCGACTCTCTCTGGTTTTATAAAATTTGACGATAGATTTAAGGGTAAACCTTTGGTTTTTGCGGGCACGGTGGGGCTTATTCCACGAAATTTACCCATATTGGGCGAGAAAAAACTTTCTCATATTAAATCTGCGCAAAATGGAGACTTTGTAGTAATGATAGGTGGAAGAGTTGGCGCTGATGGTATACATGGAGCAACTTTTTCATCTACAGTAATGGATTTTAATTCACCAGCCACTGCTGTGCAAATTGGAGATCCTATAACTCAAAAAAAATTAAGTGACGCCATTGTTAAAGAAGCACGTAATATGAATTTATACAACAGTATTACAGATAACGGAGCTGGAGGATTGTCTTGTTCAGTTGCAGAAATGGCAAAAGAATGCGGAGGAGCAATTGTAAATTTAGAAAAAGTACCGCTTAAATACGCTGGACTTGAGCCTTGGCAAATTTGGATTTCTGAATCACAAGAACGTATGACCTTGGCAGTACCAAAGAAAAAATGGGAGGTATTTAATAAATTAATGAAAAGTCGTGGCGTGGAAGCAACTATCATAGGAGAATTTACAAATTCTCCTAAATGTATTGTTAATTATGAAGGAAAAAAAATAATGGATATAGATATGGAGTTTTTACACAATGGTCTTCCGAAACATCATTTAAAAACTACTCCACTCATTCGGAAAAATAATGAACCTAAACTAACAGAAAAAAAATCTTATACAAAAGACATTTTAAATTTACTTCAAATAAATAATATCGGAAGCTTTGCTTTTATTTCTGAACAATATGATCATGAAGTTCAGGCATCCTCTGTATTAAAACCCTTATCAGGCGCGGGGAGAATAAATACTGACGCTCAAGTATTTCATCCAGTTTTAAATTCCCAAAAGGGAGCGGTAATCTCATCTGCACTTTATCCATCTTATGGAGATATTAGTACTTATCATATGGCTTCTTGTGCGATAGATACTGTAATTAGAAATATTATTTCAGCTGGTGGAACACTAAAACATCTATCTCTTCTCGATAATTTTTGTTGGTGTTCATCTAATTATAAAACACGCTTATGGCAACTCGTAGAAGCAGTGAGAGCTTGTTATGATCATGCTGTAGGCTATGGCACACCATTTATCTCTGGAAAAGACAGTATGTTTAATGATTTTAAGGGTTACGATAAAAAAGGAAATTCTATTTCAATATCAATACCACCAACACTTTTAATTTCAGGAATAAGTGTGATGCCAGACATATTGAAAACAATTTCTCCCGAATTTAAAAACATTAATGATTATATTTATTTATTAGGAGAAACAAATAACGAATTGGGCGGGGGAGAGTATTTTAAAATGCTGAATTTTATTGGAAACAATGTACCGCGGGTAAATTTAGAAAAAAATTTAAAAACTTATTTAGTTCTTGAGAAATTAATAGAAAAAGAAGTTTTGTCGTCTTCACTTTCTGTAAATTCAGGCGGACTCGCTATCGCCCTCGCTAAAGCAAGCATGGGTGGAATGCTCGGATGTGATGTGTCTTTATCAGATATAAAGGGTAATGCCAATACTTTAGATGCAAAACTTTTTTCTGAAAGCCAAGGTAGAATTTTAATATCTATACCTCCTAAAAAAATAAAACTTTTTGAAAAAATGGTAAAGAATATTTCACATACAAGATTGGGTCAAGTAATAAAAAATAATAAACTTATAATCACAAATAATGATAAAAAAATAGTTGAAACAAATATAAAAAAATTACATGATGCTTACCATAATTTTTCTAATAAAATGCAATGAAAAATAAAAAACCTAAAATTATAATAATGTCTGGATACGGACTCAATTGTGAAGAAGAAACCAAATTTGCTTTTGATAAGGCTGGTGGAATTGCTGACATTGTGCATATTAATGATCTTATTGCTATGCCTCATATGTTGAGAGAATATCAAATTCTTGTTTTTCCGGGCGGATTTTCTTACGGAGACGATACGGGTAGTGGTAAAGCTTATGCTAATAAGTTTAAAAATAATTTAGCAAAAGAACTTCAAGAATTTTTATCTCGTAATACACTTGCGATAGGTATCTGTAATGGCTTCCAAATTATGACTAATTTAGAAATTTTGCCAGGTGGTTTAACTTATAATAAAAAAGGTAAATATATTAATCGATGGGTAGACTTGCAGGTAGAGGGTAAAAGTCCTTGGTTATTAAATATAAAAAAAATATCTCTACCCATAGCGCATGGAGAAGGTTGTTATGTGATATCTAAAAAAGAATATCAAAAGATGAAAAGAAACAAGCAAATTGGCTTTGTTTATGAAAAAGGAGAAATTTGTAAATTTCAAACTTTAGAAGCAAATCCCAATGGAGCAAACTATGACATTGCCGGAGTTTTGGCATATAATGGTAGGGTTCTGGGTATGATGCCTCATCCAGAAAGAGCGATGTTTTCATACCAAAGCCCGCTTTGGCAAAAAAATAAAAGGGTAAATAAAGAAGGTGCAGGGTTACAAATTTTTAAAAACGCAGTTAATTACTTCAAGAAATAAATGAGTGAACTTAAAGAGAAATGTGGAATCGTAGGTATATACGGTAAAAACTTACCTATTTCTAAATTAGCTTTTTTTGCATTATTTTCATTACAACACAGAGGCCAAGAAGCTTCTGGTATAACAACTAGTGATGGAAAAAAATTTCATACCCATAAGGGTGCAGGATTAGTCGCACAAGTTTATAAAGAAAAAGATATAAAAAATCTTAAGGGTTATATCGGTATAGGACATAACAGATATTCAACTTCAGGTGGAGGAGCACTAGACCATGCACAACCAGTTATAAATATAGGGAATAATTTCGCTTTAGCTCACAATGGAAATTTACCGAGTGTAAAAGCATTAGAGAAATTTCTTTCTTCTAAAAAAATGTTACTTCCTAATCGTTCTGACTCAGAATTAATACATGATGCCATTGATTTTTATTTAGAAAATAAAAAATCGTTAGCCGAAGCGGTAAAAAAAGTTTTTCCTTTAATTACCGGGGCTTTCTCAATAGTAATGATGGATAAAAATAATTTAATAGGAATTCGAGACACTTATGGAATGCGCCCACTTTCACTTGGAAAAATAGGTAGAGGTTATGTCATTGCATCTGAAACATGTGCATTTGAAACTATTGGTGCAACTTTTATAAGAGAAGTGAATCCTGGAGAAATGATTATAATAAACAAAAATGGATTGAAAAGTATAAAAATAACAAAACCAAATCCTCGGCATGATGTATTCGAATATGTTTATTTTTCTAGACCAGATAGTATTTTGGCAGGTAAATTAATTTACGATGTGAGAAAGAACTTCGGTAAAACTTTAGCTGAAGAGTGTATATTAAAAGTTGACGCGATTGTGCCTGTCCCAGATACGGCAATACCTGTCGCATTGGGATATAGTGAAGTTTCTGGCATACCCATTGAAATGGCTTTAGTAAAAAATCGTTATGTGCATCGCACTTTTATTGAGCCCAATCAAAAATCACGTGAAAAAAGTGTGGCCCTTAAATTAATACCACTCAAAGGTGTGTTGAAGGGTAAAAGTATTGCCGTTATAGATGATTCCATAGTCAGAGGGACAACAAGTAAAAGATTAATAAAAACATTATTTAAAGCAGGAGCTAGAGAAATTCATTTTTTAGTTTCTTCACCTCCGATTCGTTATCCAGATTTTTATGGTATTGATACACCAAAACAAAAAAATTTGATTGCTTCAAATAAAACAATTGAAGGAGTTCGTAAATTTTTAGGAGCCACAACGCTACATTATTTATCTCTTGACGGATTAATAAAATCTATTGGTTTACCCAAAAATCAATTATCTACTTCATTCTTTACGGGCATTTATCCAATTGATTTAAAAGAGCGTAAAAAAGAAGTAAGTTATGACGTTCCAAAATCATAAAATAAAATTAGTAATTCTTATTTCCAATACTGGTACTGGTACTAATCTGGGGGCGATAATTGATGGAATTAATAATGGTAAAATAATGAGTCAAATTTGTGCAGTAATTTCTGATACAAAAGATGCTCTTGGATTAGAACGGGCAAAAAATCATAATTTAAAAATTAAAATATGTGAAAAAAAAGAAGCCCTTTTGCCACTTTTACAAGAAATAAATCCAGATTATATAGCTCTCGCTGGTTGGAAACAAATTATTTTAGATGAAGTAATTATGGCTTTCCCTAATAAAATTTTAAATTTACATCCTGGATTAATTCCAGATACTATAGATGGAATAGTAAAAAATCCTGATAATACAGAAGCGCTTTGGAATAAAGGAATACTTACTACTAAAGCTGTTCAAAATTTCTTAAATCAAAAATCTACTTTTGCTGGTTCTTCAATTCATTATTTAACCTTAAACTTTGATTTTGGGCCAGTTTTAGGAAGAACTTTTGAAAAAATTCAAGTCAACGACAGTGTCGAGTCTTTATACGAAAGATTAAAGAAAAAAGAAAATGAATTATATGTAGAAGTTTTAGAAAAATTATGCAAGAAAATAAATTAAAAATTTTAATAATAGGCAGTGGAGGACGAGAACATGCAATAGGTTGGAAAGTGGCACAATCGCCACGCGCGGGAGATATTTTTTTTGCACCTGGAAATGGAGGCACGGTAAAAATTGGCACTAATGTTGATATTTCTGCTACTGATATTTCTAAATTACTTGATTTTGTCAAAAGAGAACACATAGATTTAACTCTTGCCTTACCAGATGATCCACTTGCTCTCGGCATTGTAAATGAATTTCAAAAAGAAGGTTTAAAAATTTGGGGACCGACAAAAGAAGCCTCAAAACTGGAATGGTCAAAAGCTTTTTCAAAAAGTTTTATGCAAAAGTATAATTTACCAACAGCAGAATTTGAAATATTCACCAATTTTGAAAAAGCAAAAAGTTATTTAATGCGACAAAAATATCCAATAGTCATTAAAGCAAGTGGTCTGGCTCTTGGTAAAGGAGTTATAATTGCACAAAGTGAAATAGAGGCATTGGAGATTTTAGACAACATTATGGTAAAAAAATCATTGGGTGATGCAGGAGATGAGGTTGTGATAGAAGAATTTTTACAAGGCACGGAAATATCTATTCATGCATTTACTGATGGAACATCTTATTTTATATTTCCAGCATCTCAAGACCATAAAAGAGTAGGAGAAGGAGACACGGGGCCAAATACGGGTGGTATGGGTACCATTGCCCCATTACCTTTTGTTAATTTTGACCTTGTAGAAAATATTAAAGATAATATTGTTTCTCCGACCATTATTCTTATGCAAGAAAATGACACTCCCTTTTTAGGAGTACTTTATCCAGGATTAATGCTCACACCAAATGGACCGAAAATTTTAGAATACAATGCCCGTTTCGGCGATCCAGAAACTCAAACTTACATGCATTTACTTGATACTGATCTTTTAGATATTTTTGACGCTTGTATAGGTGGTACTCTTAAAAATTTAGAAATAAAATGGAAAAATATTTCTGCCTGCACAATAATACTCGCATCTGGCGGATATCCAGGAAATTACGAAAAGGGTAAAGAAATTTTTGGTGTAGAAGAAGCAGGAAATAATCCAGACATAGTTGTTTTTCACGCAGGTACAAAAATTATAGAAAATAAATTATTTACAAATGGTGGGCGAGTGTTGGGTATCAGTGCTGTGGGTAAAAACCTTAAAGAAGCGCTCGACAATGCTTACAGTGCTATAAAGAAAATAAGTTTTGAAGGTATGCAATATCGTAAAGATATAGGTAAAAAAGCACTGGAATTATCGAATTAAAAATGTTAAAATCGTTTTATGAATAAAAACCCAAAAGTTGGCATAATTATGGGCTCAGATTCGGATTTGGAAATAATGGCCGAAACGGCAAAAGTACTCGAGGAATTTAGTATATCTTATGATATGACTGTGGGTTCAGCTCACCGCTCTCCAGAATTAGTTCATAAATATATCACTAATGCAAAAAATATTGGGATTAAAGTTTTAATTGCTGGAGCCGGTGGCGCAGCGCATTTGGCAGGAGTTATTGCATCTCTCACCACACTTCCTGTCATTGGAATACCAATAAAAGCCAAAACCTTAGACGGACTCGATTCGCTTCTCTCAACCGTAAATATGCCTTCGGGGGTGCCAGTGGCAACTGTCGGCATAAATGCAACTAAAAATGCTGGAATATTGGCTATCCAAATACTCGCTACTTCGGATAAAAATCTAGAAGACAAATTAATTGCTTATAAAAAGAAAATGAGTGAAGAAACAGAGAAAAAAGGAGAAAAACTTTTGGAATTGGGTTTTAAAAAATATTTAGAAAAATAAAATACTTGTCCCGTATTAAATTTTTGAGTAAAAACAATGGTCAATATTAATAACAAATTTAAAATTTTAGTACTGGGATGAGCGA
>CAYHDS010000010.1:0-13567 GCA_964355475.1 uncultured Candidatus Saccharibacteria bacterium | reverse complement strand
CACGAAAAACTTGCTAAAAATAAAAGGTTCGTATATAATGTTTTCCACAGGTTAAAAAATAAATAAATTCAGTCTTTAAAAAGGTCCGCATAATTTTCTACTGAAAATTTGCTCAGGACTCGGCCCGTCGGCCTCCGTAGCCCTTTTTAAAAACTAATTTATTATTTTAAATAAAATTATTAACATTATTAAATAATAAAAAAATTATATGAGTAAAATAATAGGAATAGATTTGGGTACAACGAATTCGGCAGTTGCTTTCATTGAAGGAGGCGTGCCGAAAATTATAGAAAATAGTGAAGGCGCTCGCACGACACCGTCAGTTGTTTCTGTGGCAAAAAACGGAGACAGACTTGTGGGTTTGCTTGCGAAGCGTCAAGCCGTTACTAATCCAGAAAATACTGTGTATGGTATCAAGCGTTTTATGGGTCACAACTTCGAAGATCCAGAAGTGCAAAAAGATTTGAAGAATGCATCTTTCAAAATTCAGAAATCCGCCAATGGTGGAGTAGAAATAAAAATCGGCGACAAGTGGATGCGTCCAGAAGAAATTTCGGCAATGATTTTAAGTAAGATAAAATCTGATGTTGAAGCGAAGTTGGGTGAGAAGATTACCGAAGCTGTCATCACTGTGCCTGCTTATTTCAACGATGCTCAGAGGAAAGCTACCAAGGATGCCGGAGCTATTGCCGGACTCGATGTGAAGCGCATAATCAATGAGCCCACAGCTGCGGCACTCGCATATGGATTCAATAAAAAGAAAAATGAAAAGATAGTGGTGTATGACTTCGGGGGTGGAACATTTGATGTTTCAATTCTAGAAATTGGTGATGATGTTGTTGAAGTTAAGTCTACAGATGGTGACTCTCATATGGGGGGCCGAGATATTGATCACAAGATTATTGCTTGGATTGCAGAAGAATTTAAAAAGACTTCTGGTATAGATGTCCGTTCGGACAAGCTTGCTCTTCAGCGTCTTGATGAAGCTGCAGAAAAAGCGAAAATTGAACTTTCGACAGCCGTTGAAACAGAAATAAATATTCCATTTATCACTTCTACGTCAGCTGGCCCTCAACACTTACTCCTTAAAATGACTCGGGCTCAGCTCGAATCTATCGCTGATGAATATATTACTCGCTCAATAGAGATTACCAAGAGAGCGATGGCTACTTCTGGTTTCAAGATGGAAGATATGAATGAAATCATAATGGTGGGAGGTCAGACCAGAATGCCGAAGATGGTTGAAGAAGTAAAGAAAGTTTTCGGTAAGACTCCGAATCTTTCTATCAATCCAGACGAAGTCGTGGCTCTCGGAGCTGCGGTGCAAGCTGGAGTTTTGCAAGGTGATGTGCGAGATGTTCTGCTTCTCGATGTCATCCCACTTTCTCTCGGTATTGAAACATTGGGAGGTGTGGCAACGAAATTGGTAGAAAGAAATACGACTATTCCTTCTAGTAAATCTCAAGTATTTTCTACTGCTGCTGACAATCAAACAAGTGTAGAAATACACATCGTGCAAGGTGAGCGTCCAATGGCTTCTGACAATCGTTCTCTCGGCAGATTCATTCTAGACGGGGTACCACCAGCGCCTCGCGGTATGCCTCAGATTGAAGTGTCTTTCGATGTGGATGCCAACGGAATCCTCAATGTCACTGCCAAGGATAAAGCCAGTGGCAAAACTCAATCCATAAAGATTGAAGCAAGTTCGGGACTTAAAGAAGATGAAATCAAGAAAATGCAAGCTGATGCAGAAATGCATGCTGAAGAAGATAAAAAGAAAAAAGAAGGCGTGGATGTGAAGAATACAGCTGAGATGATAATCTACACCGCCGAGAAGGCATTGAAAGATGCTGAAGGTAAAATTTCTGATGGAGTGAAGGATGGAGTAAATGGCAAGATAACTGCGCTCCGTGGATTGAAAGATGGCACAGACTTTGACGCTATCAAGAAAGCTACCGATGAACTCTCGAGTGAAATGTCTAAAATCGGTGAAGAATTAACCAAGAGTTCACCTGCTTCTGATGCTGGAGGAACTCCACCCGAATCCGCAGGAGGCGGGCAGACCCGCGACGCTGATTTCAAAGAAGAGCCCCCTAAAGGTGAAGAACCTAAAGCGTAATTTAGAAAATCAATTTTTTCTCGAGAATATCCTGCCTTTGGCGCGTCACTTCTCGAAAAAATTATTTTCAAAATTCCTTAAAAAGCCCCCAGATGGGGGCTTTTTGTCATAATAATTATATGAAAAAACGACAGATATTTTTGATACATAGGGGAAATACTTTTTTCACCCCTTTTTTTTAATCTCTAATTCGCGCGAATAGGCGAATAGATTGTGTTTATGATATTATATAAATATGAATGACAAAGAACTTGAGAGAATTTTAAAAGCCTTAGCCAATGGTCGCCGAATTGCGATTTTAAAATTTATAAAAAAGTCTGGCCGAGCCTCAGTAGGGGAGATTGCCGACGCAATAAAGTTATCTTTCAAAGCAACTTCTAAACATCTGACAATTCTTTCTAATGTCAATATTTTAGACAAAGAACAAGTCAGCCTCACCATGCTTTATTTTTTACCAAAAGAGAACCATCCAATAGTTGCTAAACTTTTATCAATAATCTAACCCTTATTTCTAATCTCTAATTCGCGCGAATAGGAGAATAGTTTTTGGTAGGCAATTTAAAATGCTATAATTAAAATATGTACGAAAAAGAATTACAGGTTGCGAAAGATATTGCGAAACAAGCAGGGGTAGTAATGCTTAAATATTTCGATGGTGATCAGCAAATACAAATAAAAGAAGATGCTTCAGTGGTGACAATAGCTGATAAAGAAATCAATCGACTTGTGATTAAAGAACTTTCTAAAAATTTTGATGACGTAATTATTGGAGAAGAAGAGAGTACTGGTGTTTATGGAATGGGGAGGCGATGGTTTTGTGACCCGATAGATGGAACTAGAGCATTTATTTGGGGGACACCAACGGCGATGTTCTCTCTTGGTTTAGTTATTGATGGTATACCTGTTCTTGGTGTTGTGTATGATCCTTTTTTAGATAAATTATATGAAGGAAGGGTAGATCAAGGAAGTTTTTGTAACGGAATGCCTTTAAAAGTTTCTAATAATAAGTTAGATGGAGGAATTGTGGCTGTATCAAGCACTGTTAGTCGACTTCTCAATAGAAAGTCTAATTATTTAAATTCTTTAATAAATCAGGGTGTCGAATTTGCTTCATTTAGTGGTGCTGTGTATAAAGCTTGTTTGGTTGCAAGGGGTAAATTTATTGGTTTCTTTGGTGAGGGAGTTGTGGCACATGATATGGCAGCAGTACAAGTTGTTGTCGAAGAAAGTGGTGGTAAGATTACAGATTTTAATGGCAATAAACTTGATTATTCTAAACCCTTTAAGGGGGTTATTGTTTCAAATGGTATTGTGCACGATAAATTAATTAAATCTATTAATTTCTAATCTCTAATTCGCGCGAATAGGCGAATAGTTTGATAATTTTATTTATTCACACGTATTTTTATTGAAATATTATTTGTGAATGATATAATTTGAAAACGTGTCCCGTTAAAAAATTATGGGAACATTATTTAATCACAGAAATATTATTATTTAATTTTTTAATGGATGCAAAAATTTTTGAAAATTCTTAAGTGGATGGGGATAGTACTTGTCGGTTTGTTTATTGTGGCAGAAGTTATAAGATGGCCATTTCGGGTGAGAGAAGAAAGAACAGCTGAATTAGTACAGAAAATTCATGCCACTAAATTACAGTTGTCAGATGTGATGGGGGACAATCTCCCTCCTGATCCAGGCGCGGAGGCTGATAAAACAATCGCAGGCATAGATGCAAACAAAAACGGCATTCGTGATGATGTGGAACTTGCCATTTTTAAAGAATATCCAAATTCGGCGAAAACTCGCGCCGTGCTTTTACAATATGCACTTACTCTTCAATTACAAATGACTTTACCGATTGTAAATAAAGATACAGTGACAGCTACAGTGGAAGACAATGAGAGTAGAGCTGACATATGTTTATGGAATCTTAGTTCACGCAAAGATATGAAAAAATTTAGTGCAGATATTGATAAATATGAAAATTTTATTAAAAAATTACAACTTAATACTGAAACTAGGAAAAATTATTTAGGAAATCTTTTTGAGGGAAATTTATCAAGCTATTCTTCTTCTAATGATGGTTGTGATTTAGATCTTAAAACTTTACCAAATTAAAGTAATTAAGAATGGAGTTAAATATTAAAAAAGAATACAGCATAATGATTAGCTGTTTTTTGAGTGTTCTTCTTTTAATACCCAATATATCTTTTGCTAACGTTCTTTGTTCGAAAGATGGTTATACTATTGCTACTTTAAACGGAATAAACACAACAGACGATGAAGCAAAAGTAAATATGAAAAAACTTAAACAGAAATTCGGCTTAGATTTTGCTGATCAAAAAGTTGATTATCAATATTTATTAAACCAAACGCACTTAGGGGGAGCTAAAGATGTTGCAGATGTATTTGTTCAAGATTTTTTTCATACCCAATCTGACTATGATTTGATTGAAATGTTAAGAGATGCAAGCAATAAAATTACTACGCAAAAGCTTCTTTTGGTCGGACATTCGCAAGGAAATTTTTATGCCAATAATTTTTATCAAAAAGTGGCAGATCAAAGAGGTGGTATTCCCAAAGAATCTATTCGTGTTTATGCAGTGGCTACACCATCAAATACAGTAGCAGGTAATCCTATGCCTTTAGATTGGGAATATACGACTTCCGATACAGATAAAGTTATCAGTGCTTTTGCCAAGCTGCCGTTAACTTCTAGCATTTTACGACCCAATGTTCACATTGAACTCAAAGATGGAGATAATATTTTTGGACATGATTTTACTGAAATTTATTTAAAATATCAAGCAGAAAAAATTATTTCTGATCTAGGACGTTCTTTAAATAAATTAAAAACAAATGACATTCAAAACGAAAACGAACCATGTATTACACCGCCCGAAATTACCGCTTTGCATAAAACGATAGGTAATGCATTAGTTTTTATTGATCACCCGTTTGATACTTTAAAAGATAGCGCGATATATATTGCTAACGGCGTACACAATACTTTCTCTGCCATAGCGTCTTTATTTATAAATAATGATGTAGCTTTAAATAATTCTGCCTCGACCATAATTGCTACGAACCAAGAACAAAAACAAGAAACACAAGAGAATTCTCCACAAAATGTTATTGTACGTGAACCCAAAAAAGAAACTAAAAAACCTGCGCAAGAAATTATTTCAGAACCAGCGATAGAAATTTCTCAAAATACAGAACCCACAATTTCAACATCGAATGCTAACCAAGTGGTAAACAATACTGCTTCACTCGCACCAGTACCAATTATTTTATTTGGTGGTGCAGGAGGAGATAATCCTCCTGATCCTACACCCCCAGTTCCACCCGATACCACTCCGCCTATAATATCTATCAACAGCAACGATTCTGTCGATGTTGTCGAAAATACTACCTATGTTGATGCTGGAGCGACGGCGCTTGATGATGTTGATGGAACTATTTCTGTTATTACGACTGGCGCGGTAAATACTTCTATTGTGGGCACATATACTATCATTTACACAGCAACAGATATTGCAAATAATATAACAACGTTGACACGCACAGTGAATGTAATTTACGATGATAGTAACTTATCTCCATCGGATTTAAATGTAAATGGAATTGCAGATTTAGGTGAGGCTGAAGTAATTGTGAGTTCTGACACGTCTTTGTCTGCAGGAGAATATCGTTTTAATAATTTAATTATTACAAATAATGCGACTCTGACACTTGTCAGCAATCCTTCTTCTGTAAATTCTTTCAAAGGAGTAAAAATTAGAGCAGCTAATTTAAATATTAATTCTGGTTCTTTTATATCTGCCGATAAGACAGGCTTTGGTTTTAATGTTGGTAATTTTGGTCCCGGTGCTCCACCTCAAACATATGACCCCGATAATCCTAATCCATATTATTTTGGAGCAAGTTACGGGGGCATAGGTTTTGGTAGTAATGTTTCATATACATATGGGTCGTCTACAGAGCCTATTGATTTAGGAAGTTCTGGAAATGTGACATTAGGTATTGCTCGTGGAGGGGGAGCTATAAAATTGATAGTGTCTGATACTTTTACAAATGATGGCGTAGTGTCTTCAGGTGGTGGACCTACGGCCAGTGGAGGAAGTATTTATGTAACTACAAATACATTTACTGGATCTGGGACATTTCAGGCAAGTGGAGGGGAAGCATATTATTCCAGTATGATTTATGGGGCTGGAGGTGGAGGAAGGATTGCTCTTTATTACCAAATTTCTTCTTTCACAGGGATTGCAGTAGCAAATGGTTGGAATGGAACTGGTGGACCAAGCACTGCGGGGACGGTTATCCTAGACGTGATTCATTAACCTTGTTTATAATTTTTTGTAAATTAAAAAAGGGGTATAATATAATTATGAAAAAAGATATAAAAATTGTTTGGCTTTTTATATTATCACTAGCTGGTTTATGCTTTGCTGGATATTTTACATTGGGAGAATTGCCAGTATTATTTAGAGATGGATTTTCTGCTTATGCTCTAGCATTACCCACCTGTGCTCTCGGACTCATCTTTTATATTTTGATATTTATTTTATCTATATTTGTCTATCGAAAGAGAATTTGAAAAATGTGTAAAAAATAAAAACTGTGTTATAATTTGGCTTTTATGACCAAAACAGCTGAGTTTGTAAGTCCAGGACATCCAGATAAAATTTGCGATTTTATTGCAGATAGTATTTTGGATGCATATCTCGCAAATGACGTGGAAAGTCGCGTCGCCATAGAAGTGATGGGCGGACACAATTTGATTACTATCAACGGTGAAGTGACTTCTAAATTAAATAAGACAAAAATAAATATTGAAAAAATTGTGCAAAATATCGTCGGCTCTGATTATAAGGTTATTATAAATATTGCAGGGCAAAGTGGCGAGATAGCTCGTGGAGTAGATATCGGTGGAGCAGGAGATCAGGGAATAATGAAAGGTTATGCGACGAGCGATACGGCTGAACATTTACCATTGGAATACATTCTTGCGCGAGATTTATGTAAAAAGATTTATGAAATTTATCCATATGATGGAAAAACGCAAGTAACGATAGAAAATAAAAAAGTAAAAACAGTGGTGGCGAGTTTTCAAAATACAAAAAATGCAGAACTTTTAGAATTCGTAAAAAAAAATATTGAAGCAGAGGAATATTTAATCAATCCAGCGGGGGAATGGACCCATGGAGGCTTTGATGCAGATGCAGGACTTTCTGGTAGAAAATTAATCGTAGATAATTATGGCCCAGAGATACCTATCGGTGGAGGTTCTTTTTCTGGAAAGGATTATACAAAAGTAGATCGTTCGGGGGCTTATATGGCGCGCAAAATTGCCGTAGAGCTTTTAGAAAAACGTAATGCACGCGAAGTTTATACCAAGCTTGCATATGCGATAGGCAAAGCCGAGCCTGTGATGGCCGTGGCCGTGATAGACGGAGTTGAAGAAGCTATAGTGGGTTATGATTTGAGTCCAAAGGGCATAAGAGAGTATTTAAAACTTGATAAAGTAAGATACACTGAGACTTCAATTTGGGGACACTATGGACGTAATTTCGAGTGGAAATAAAAGGCTTCTATTGATATACTTAAAATATGGATATACCAGAAATACCCATTAATAAAGACCTTACATATTTGGGCATTACTACCTATCGAGATAGAAATCAGCTTTTTGGTATTAAGCGTAAAGATAGACGTCAACATGTCTATCTCTTGGGAAAATCAGGTACTGGTAAATCGGTATTGATGTTCAATATGATTATTCAAAACATCACCAATGGTGATGGTGTTTGTGTAGTTGATCCTCATGGAGAATTAGTCGAAGGTGTGCTCTCTGCTATACCAGCGCACCGAATGAAAGATGTTATTTATTTTAATCCCGCAGATGCTGAATATCATATTGGCTTTAATGTTTTAGAATTGATTGATGAAAAATACAAACACTTGGTTGCTTCGGGCCTGATGGGAATTTTTACAAAAATTTGGGCGAATGCCTGGAGCGCCCGTATGGAATATATTTTAAATAATTGCATTTTAGCGCTTCTCGATACTCCGGGCACCACGCTTCTCGGTATTCCTAGAATGTTGGTGGATAAAGATTATCGACAAAAAATAATTTCCAATTTGAAAGATCCAGTGATAAAGGCTTTTTGGGTGCATGAATATGAAGCATGGCAAGATAAATTTAGAAATGAAGCTATCGCGCCGATTCAAAATAAAGTCGGACAATTCCTCTCTACTTCGATTATCAGAAATGTCGTCGGTCAATCTATCAGCACGATAAATGTTTTTGACATAATGAATCAAGGAAAAATTTTCTTGGTCAATGTTTCCAAGGGACGTATCGGAGAAGACAACTCTGCTCTTTTGGGTGGTATGATCATTACTAAAATACAATTAGCGGCCATGGAACGTGTGCGTATACCAGAAGATGAACGTAAAGATTTTTATTTATATGTAGATGAATTTCAAAATTTCGTTACGGATGCTTTTGCTGGCATTTTGTCTGAGGCTCGAAAATATCGTTTAAACCTTACTGTGGCGCATCAATACACGGCTCAGTTAGTGGTGGACAAGAGCTCTGCCGTGCGAGATGCGGTATTCGGCAACGTGGGTACCATGATCGTTTTCCGTGTGGGTGCTGATGATGCAGAATTTTTAGAAAGCGAATTTGATCCAGAATTTACTCCGCAAGATATTGTGAATTTACCAAACTATAAAATATATTTGAAATTAATGATTGACGGAGTTACTTCTCGACCTTTTTCTGCCAAAACCTTGCCCCCAATGATAAAGTCAGGCAATAAAGAAATAGAGGAAGAAGTTATTAGAACTTCAAGAGAACTATATTGTAAACCAAAAAGAGTAGTGGAAGAGGAAATCAATAATTGGAGTGGAATGTCTCTGGGAAGTGATAATGATATTTCATCTTCAGCTTTGGAAAAATTTCCTATAATATGTTCAGCTTGTAAAAAAGAGAAAACAGTACCCTTCAAACCAGAGCCAGGCAGAGCAGCCTATTGTAAAGAGTGTATAGCAAAAATAAAATCAGGTGAACTAAAGGTTGATAAAACTGGAGAGAATCAAATTAAATCTGATGATTCAAAATTTTTTAAATCGCTTTCGGATTTGGGTATAGAGTTTCCACAAAAAAGCTCATCCGAAAAAGCAGATGTTATTGAAGAAGATAGACATCCAGAGAGAGGTAGCCCATCTGGTATATTTGGGAATATTAAAAAAGTTTTTACTGGCAATCAGGCTCCAAAAGCTAAACCTATTCGTGTCATGCCCACACAGACAAAGGGCGGAAATAATCCTGGCTTAAAAGAAATAATTAATAAAATTACTACTGATGGTGGAACACCATCTAAAGCAGTGCCTCTTTCCGCAAGTGTTGCCCCCATCGTGCCAGTCGTGCCACCGCCAATTTCTCTTGAGAGTTTAAAAGAAAAAAATAAAGATATTAATTCTTCTAAAGATCGAGCAGCCTCTAAAGATGATATGAATAAATTAAAAAATCTTATCACCGCCGTTGGCGGGACCTCGCAAGAAACGGTGATTTTAGACAAAATTGAGCCAAAATTGGAAGAAAAAGAAGAAATACCCATTCCAAAATCTCCCGAGAAAAAAGTTGCCGAGCCTCCACTAACGCCAGGAAATATAAAAGAAGTGCCGGAGGATGTATTAAGAAAAATTTTAGAATAACCCCGAACGAAAGCTAAGCTTCATACGGGACAGGCATGCAGAAATATGGATAATAATACTAAAACAAAAAAATGTCAGAACTGTCCCGATTTATAAAATTTAAATTTAATAAATCGAGGATCCACGGTCTAACCTATGGGTCGAGACCGGTACAAAAAAGATATGGAATATAAATCACAAAATACTATATGTCAGAACTGCAAGGGTGATTTTGTGATTGATTCGGAGGATTTTAATTTTTATGAGAAAATAAAGGTACCACCACCGACTTTTTGTTATTTATGTAGAGCACAAAGAAGATTTACATATAGAAATGAGTGTGTCTTGTATAAGCGAAAATGTAATTTTTCAGGTAAAGATATATTTTCAATGTTTTCACCAAAATCCAAAACAAAAGTTTATGAAAATGAAGTGTGGCAAAGCGATAAATGGGATCCAATGGATTACGAGCAAGAGTATGATTTCTCTAAGCCCTTTTTTGTTCAATTCTTTAAACTTCTCCAGAAAACACCCATAAGAAACAGGGGAGTAACTTTTGAAGTAAATAGCCCATATGTCAATCACATAAGTAATCCCAGAAATAGTTATTTAATTTTCAATGCAAAAGAGCCCGAGTATTGCATGTATGGTCATGGAATAAACCGGTCTCAGTGGTGTATAGATATTTCGCATGTTTCGGAGTCCCAATATTGTTACGAAGGTTTTTGGCTCACCAAATGTTCCAACTCTCTTTTTTCTTCACAGTGTGAAAATTCTTTCAATATGATTTTTTCAAAAAATTGTTCTGGGTGCCAAGATTGTTTTGGTTGTGTTAATCTAAAAAAGAAGTCATATTGTATTTTCAACGAACAATATAGTAGAGATGAGTATTTAGAAAAAATCAAATTATTTAATTTGGGGTCTCATGAAAACTTACAAAAAATAAAAAAACAAGTTCTAGAATTTTGGATGAGATTTCCAAATAAATTTATTGAGGGTTTTCAAAATACTATTGTTTCAGGCAATTATATAGAGCATTCAAAAGAAGTATATAAGTCTCTTCTTGTTAGAGAGGGACAAAATCTAAAATACTGTCAAAATTTATTAGAATTACCTGGCTGTAAAGATTGTTGGGATTATTCTATTTGGGGAGATAATAGTCAGTTGGTCTATGAATCTCATTCTTGTGGTGTAGGCATTCAAAACATTAAATTTTGTGTACTTTGTCAGGAAAATGTGCATGACCTTGAATATTCAATGTTTTGCACTAGGGGGTCAGAAAATTTATTTGGATGTGTAAGTTTGCGTAATAAGAAATATTGCATTTTAAATAAGCAGTATTCAAAAGAAGAATATTTTGATATGTTAGAGAAAATAAAAAAGCATATGAATGATATGCCGTATGTTGACAAGAAAGGAAGGATATATAAATATGGAGAGTTTTTTCCTTCAGAGCTATCTCCTGTATCCTATAATACTACCCTTGCACAAGAGTATTTCCCCTTAGATAGAGCTAAAGCAGTAGAAGAAGGATATGTTTGGGAAGAAGAGTTAGATAGAAACTACAATATTGAAGTGGAAACGAATGATATACCAGATAATATATCTGAAATAAATGATGATTTTGTGAATAAAGTTATAAGATGTGAACATGACGGGAAATGCAATCAACTCTGCACTACAGCTTTTAAAGTTATCGAAGATGAGTTAAATTTTTATCGTAAAATGAATTTACCTATTCCAAGACTTTGTCCTAATTGTAGAACATTTGAGCGTTTAAAACAAAGAACGGGTATTTCTCTTTATAATAGAAAGTGTCAATGTGGGGGAGAAAAGTCTGATAATAATGTTTATGACAATGCAGTTTCTCATTTTCACACTAATGAAAAATGCCAAAACGAATTTGAAACTTCATATTCACCAAATAGAAAAGAAATTGTGTATTGTGAAAAATGTTATCAGCAAGAGGTTTACTAAAAGCTTAACTTATCATATATGATAGATTAAGAAATTTACTAATATGCAAACAAAAACACCACAATTTGACGCTTTACTTGACGAGATATTAGAAAACCTCGTGCCCCATGAGCGAGAATGTAAGTGGAAAGGAGAGCACCCACATTGTGAAGGAGAGTTTGAAATAACAAAAGAAGATATTGATTTTTTAAAAATGTTGCGTGTTCCTGCGCCAAATTTTTGCCCTACTTGTAGACGAATGAAAAGGTTTGTACATATGAATCAACTTAGACTTTTTAAAAGGGAATGCAATGCTCCAGGACATAATGAATCAATGATTTCAATATTACCAGAAGAGTGTCCATTTCCAGTTTATGATTACGTTTACTTTATTTCAGATGACTTTGATCCATTTTTTTTTAAGCAAAAATATGATGAAAATATAAGCCCACATGAACAGCTTTTCAAAATGAGGAAAATTTTTCCAATGCCATCTTTTTTAAATAGAGATCCTTCAAGTGTAAATAGTGACTATTCAAATGGAGGACGAAATTTAAAAAATGGATACTATGTTATGGGCTGCTATAATTCAGAAAATATTTGGTATTCAGGTCTTACTAGAAATAGTAAAGATGTAATGGACTCAGGATTAATCAATGACTCTGACCATGTTTATCGTAGTGTTTTGTCAGACCATATATATAAATCATCTTTTATTTACTTTTCGAATGATTGCACTGACAGCATGTTTCTTTTTGATTGCAGAAATTGTGATAATTGTTTCGGTTGTGTAAATCTTCGAGGTGTGAAATATCGTGTGTGGAATATTCAATTATCTAAAGGAGATTACGAAGAATTTATCAAAACAGTTTATCCATTTTCTATAGACGCGATGAAAAAGTATAGAGAAAAATTCTGGACCTTAGTAAAAAGTTTACCAGTAAATGCATCTCGGAATGTTTCCGTAGAAAATGTAAGTGGGACATTGCTTCGAAATTCTCGTAATTTGTATGATGTGATAGATGTAGATAATTCGGAACATATTCGACATGCTGATGGTTGTCTTTCCCATCAAGATTCAATGGATATTCTTTTTTCGGGTGGAAAATCTAGTTTACTTTATGGTACTACCAATATAGGTTCACACTCGAGTAACGTAAAGTTTTCTGTATCTTCTAAACTTGTTACTAATTCTGAATTTGTTTTTAATTCAAAGAATTTGGATTATTGTTTTATGTGTTTCGGACTTCAAAATAAATCATATTGCATTTTTAATATTCAATATAATCCTGAAGAATATTTCTCATTAGTTGATAAAATAAAAACAGAAATGTTAAAGAGAGGAGAATATGAAGACGGACTAGGTTTCGAATTTTCTGCCCAAGCGTATAATTTCTCTATGGGGCAACGGTATTTTCCTCTTTCAGATAATGAAATTATTAAACTCGGCGGGTATGTTGCCAAAGAACCAGAAACCAATGCTGGGAATGTCAAAATCTTTTCCAGTGAAGAAGTTCCACAAACAATTAATGAAGTTTCTGATGATATTGTAAACCATGCGATAAAATGTGAGGTTACTGGTAAACCTTTCCGTATAATTCCATCAGAACTTCAATTCTATAGAAAAATGAAGCTTCCAATTCCTATTACCCATCCGATTATTCGAATGGAAGAGAGGTTACTTTTAGCTCCATTTGGCAAGAAATATTCAGACAATTGTGCAAAATGTAAAAAACAGATTTATTCAATTTTTGACCCCAAGGATAACTTTATTTTATATTG
>CAYHDS010000009.1:0-14024 GCA_964355475.1 uncultured Candidatus Saccharibacteria bacterium | reverse complement strand
CAAGTGCTTTAAAATATAGCAATTTTAGCGAGCATATTCTATGATTCTTGTTTCTCGAATCATGGTTACCTTGATTTCGCCTGGGTATTTTAGTTCTTGTTCAATTTTTACTGCAATATCACGTGCCATTAACTTTGCTTCAGCATCTGATATTTTTTCTGGAGTGACAAATATGCGTATTTCACGTCCTGCTTGCAAAGCATATGATTTTTCGACAGCTGGGAAAGCGTTTACCAATGCTTCGAGCTCTTGGAGTCTCTTTAGATAATTTTCTACTGAATCTCTTCTTGCTCCTGGTCTGCCACCAGAGATAGAATCGGCTGTTTGGACAATGATGGATTCGATAGTTTCATAAGGATAATCCTCATGATGAGACTTCATTGCAGTGATGATACGTTCATCGGCTCCAAATTTCTGTAAGATTCTCATTCCAATTTCAATATGTGTGCCCTGCACTTCATGGTCGAGTGCTTTACCGATATCGTGTACCAGAGCGCCAGCTTTAGCTATTGCCACATCAGCGCCAAGCTCTTCAGCAATCATTCCCGCAATATGGGCCATCTCGATTGAATGTTGTAAAACATTTTGTCCATAACTAGTTCGAAAATATAAACGTCCAATAATAGCCACAATACGTGGATCAAAGTTGAAGATTCCGCATTCATAGACTGCTTGTTCTCCTTTTTCTTTAATTATTTTATTTATTTCTTCTTTAGCTTTTTCTACTAATTCTTCTATTTTGGCTGGTTGGATACGTCCGTCTAAGATAAGGTTTTCAAGCGCTAGACGAGCCACTTGGCGCCTGATGGGGTCGAAAGATGAGATAACAATAGACCCTGGAGTGTCATCCACAATGAGTTCGACTCCGGCTGCTCTTTCAAAAGCTCTGATATTTCTACCCTCTTTACCGATTATTTTACCTTTTATTTCATTGTTTGGGATGGAGACGATGGTTGTCATGAGTTCAGAAGCAGTACTAGAAGCTAGGCGTTGAATACTTGTGGCCAATATGTCTTTTGCTCTGCGGTCCAATTTTTCTTCATTAGTATTTTCTAATTTTTGGATTCTAATTAAGATGTCCTCTTCGTATTTTTTCTCAACATCTTTTAGAAGTTCTTCTTTTGCTTCCACTTCGGTCAATTTTGCCACACGTTCAAGCTCGGCTATTTTTTCTTCCTCAACTTTTGAAACTCTTTCTTGTATTTTTTTTATTTCTTCAACTTTTACCTTTACATCCTCCACTTCTTTATTTAATTCCACCTGTCGTGTGTCTAAAAACTCATCCTTTTTTATGAGTCTTTTTTCTGTTTCTTTAAATTCATGTTCTTTCTTTTTTTCTTCTTCGCGTAGCTCAGCCAATTTTGTTTCCGAAGTCTTTTTTGCTTCGTCAACAATTTTTTGAGCCTCTTCTTTGGCCGCTACGGTCATTTGCTTGATGTCTATTTCAATAGACCTTTTTTTGCCGAGCGCAATTATTAAACGAAGATAATATCCAATACCAGCGCCCAAAAGAAGCGCTCCTGCGCTAAATAGAATTGTCATTAATGTTATACTCATAAGCTTTTTGCGAGCTTACAAGAACACGCCACTATATTTATCTAGAGTATTTCTATACCAAAGAGCTTCGTAAATATTTCAAAATTCTCTAATTCTCTTGTAAAAATCATAATATATGGAATATTCCTATGAACCCGACTTAAATTAAGTAAAATAAATTTCTAAAATTCAACATATTTAGTATAACAGACAAGCAGACAGATGTCTAGTTATCAGTCTTTTGAACTGGATTTTTAGATTTGGTGACTATTTCGTCAACGATTCCATATTTTTTAGCTTCCTCGGCATCCATAAAGAAATCTCTTTCTACATCTTTTTCTAATTGTGCTAATAGTTTACCTGTATTTTTTGCTAGAAGTTTATTTAAATTATCTCGTGTTTTTAAAATATGTTTTGCGGTAATGGCAATATCTGTCGCTTGTCCTTCTACGCCACCTAGTGGTTGATGAATCATAACTTCTGCATTTGGTAGGATATATCTTTTCCCCTTTTTTCCAGCTGATAAAATAATGGCAGCACCAGAGGCGGCGAGGCCAACACAAAAAGTAGAAATATCTGGACGTACGTGATTCATAGTATCTACGATAGCCATCGTGGAAGTGACCGAACCGCCAGGGGAATTAATATAAAGATAAATATCTTTTTTTTGGTCTTCGGATTCTAGAAAAAGAAGCTGAGCGATGACGATATTTGCTGTATTGTCATCTATTCCGCCACCCAGAAATATAATACGTTCACGAAGAAGTCGTGAGTAAATATCATAGGCTCTTTCCCCAAATTGACTCTTTTCGATTACAGTTGGAATTAACATAAATACATATTATATCTTTTTAATTGATTTTTCAAGCCTTTAATTTTTTGATATTTTCCCCCTTGCTTGAATTTTTAAAAGTGCTAACATTCTAAACAATGTATCAAGTAAAGAATAAGTTGAATATCTTCCGAACTCGTATTTATAATATTTTTGTTTCTTTTATTCCAACCCCAGTCGGGGTTATTTTTTTGCCCGCCAAGGGCGGGCAAGCCCAAAATTTATGTTTAGTATAGAAGGAATCATTGTGAACACGAAAGAGACAAAAAGGGGCCGAATTGAAATCGACCAGGATACTGGTTTGATTATAAATGTCGGGAAAATTACTGGTACAGCAGATGTTGTTTTAAAAGACGAATTAATTTTCCCCGGGTTCATCGATTTACACGTACACGCCAGAGAGGATGCTAGTCACACACAGGAATATAAAGAAGATTTTCTCACAGCTGGTGTGGCTGCCATCAATGGTGGAGTTGTGGCATATCTAGATATGCCGAACAATGTAATCCCCCCCATTGATGATGAAAGTTATGATAAGAAAAATCTTTTAACGAAAAGGTCACCAGTTCCGATATTGCTTTATGCTGGCATCGGTCCAAAAACTACTCCCCTGAAAAAGAAGGTTCCATATAAAGTATTTATGGGTAAATCAGTCGGAGAACTATTTTTTACTTCAAGTGAAGACCTAGAAAAGGTGATAGAACAATATGAGGGTCAGAGTATCTCTTTTCATTGTGAAGACCCTAAAATTTTAGATGAACATATAAATGAAAAAAATCACGAAGACAAGAGACCACCCGAGGCGGAGATTTCCGCAGTTGATTTCGCCTTATATTTGATAGAAAAATACAATATTTTTGGTAAAATTTGCCATGTTTCGACTATAGAAGGAATACAAAAAATAATTGAAGCTAAAAAGAGGGGAGTAAATGTGACCGTAGAAGTAACTCCGCACCATTTATATTTCGATGAATCTATGATAACTGAAGAGAACCACACTTCTTTTCAAGTAAATCCACCCATTCGTCAGAGTAAAGAAAACCGTTTAGCCCTCATTCAAGCTCTTAAAAATGGTGATATAGATTACCTAGCCACTGACCATGCTCCACATTCGATGGAAGAAAAAGAAAAAGGTATTTCTGGGCTTACACATTTAGATACTTATGGATCATTTGTTTCTTGGCTTATGGTGGAACATGGTTTTTCTGCCCAAGATATTACGAGAGTCTGTGCAAAAAATCCTGGGGATTTCATAAATCAATTTACGAAAGATAAGTATGGAAAAATAGAGCGAGGTTATGTCGGCTCATTTACGATAATTGATCTGAATAAAGCTATTTTAATTAAAAAAGAAAATTTAAAAACAAAAAGCAAGTGGTCGCCATTTTTAGGTGTAACTTTTCCAGGGAGTGTGTCTATGACAATAATAAAAGGAGAAATATATGGAAAATAGAAATCAACCCAAATTAATATTAAAAGATGGAAGTGAGTTTCAGGGTATTTCTTTTGGAGCCACCAAATTTATTTCTGGAGAAGTTGTTTTCGCAACTGGAATGGTGGGTTATCCTGAAGCCATTACTGATTCTTCATTTAAGGGACAAATTTTAGTAATGACTTATCCATTGGTAGGGAATTATGGCGTACCCAGAGAAGAATTTTGGGAGTCGTCAAAAATTCAAATTTCTGGTTTGATTGTTTGTAATTATATAGACACGCCATCACATCATGCGTCTATAGAAACATTGGCAAAATGGCTAAAGAGAGAAGGAATTCCTGCAATTGAAGTAAAAGATACTAGATTGCTCACACAAAAATTGCGTACAGAGGGAGTAATGTTGGGTAAAATTATATTTGGTAAAAATAATCTTAAATTTGAAGATCCAAATTTGAGAAATTTGGTTGCTGAAGTGAGTACAAAAGAAATTTTATCTTTTGGTGCAGGTTCACACACCGTTGTGCTCATTGATTGTGGAGAGAAAAAAAATATTGTGCGTCGTCTCGTGGCACGTAATTTAAAAGTTGTAATAGTGCCTTTTGATACTGATGTTTTTAAACTTGATTTTCTTTTTTCGGCAGTAATTATTTCTAATGGCCCCGGAGATCCGAAAATGACAACAAAGACGATTAATAATGTAAAAAAAATAATTAAAAAAGGAATCCCAATTTTGGGTATTTGTTTGGGAAATCAAATTTTGGCTTTGGCCATGGGTGGGACAACGTATAAATTGAAGTTTGGTCATCGAAGTCAAAATCAACCAGTGGTAGAAAATGGGACACCCACCCGCCCGAACAGTCGTTCGGGCAGGAAAAAGTGTTATTTAACAACACAAAATCATGGTTTTGCAGTTAAAAAGATCCCTAAAAATTTTAAAGAATGGTTTTACAATGCAAATGATAATACGAATGAAGGAATTATTCATAATGCCAGTCCATTTATGTCTGTGCAATTTCATCCAGAGAGTTCACCGGGACCACTAGACACTGATTGGATATTTGATTATTTCTTGGAAAGGGCAGATATAAAAAGTAAGAAAAAATGATATGAAAAATGATGAAAGAAAATTAATAAAAAAAATATTAATGCTCGGGAGTGGCGCATTAAAAATCGGTGAAGCTGGTGAATTTGATTATTCTGGTAGTCAGGCAATAAAAGCACTTAAAGAAGAAAAAATAAAAGTAATTTTGATTAATCCCAACATTGCCACTTATCAAACTTCTAAAAATTTAGCTGATGAAGTTTATTTTTTGCCAGTTGATCCGTATTTTGTAGAGAAAGTTATTAAAAAAGAAAAACCTGATGGCGTTATACTTTCTTTTGGTGGACAGACAGCACTTAATTGCGGTTTGGCTCTAGAAGAAAAAGGTATTCTTAAAAAATATAAAGTAAAAGTGCTAGGAAGTCCTGTATCATCTATTGAATTAACGGAAGATAGAGAAAAGTTTAAAGTTCATTTAAAAAGTATTGGTATTCCAGTGCCTCCTTCAGGAAGTGCCACGTCTTTAAAACAAGCAAAGATGGTCGCAAAAGAAATTGGTTTTCCACTTATAGTTCGGGCGGCCTTTGCATTGGGTGGTCAAAAATCTGGGGTAGCAAATTCTATTTCAGAATTAGAAGAAATAGTGAAGGGAGCACTGGCTATTTCTCCGCAAGTTTTAATTGAAAAATATTTACATCATTTTAAAGAAATAGAATATGAAGTTGTCCGTGATAAATATGACAATACAGTGACCGTGTGCAATATGGAAAATTTAGATCCTCTCGGTATTCACACTGGAGATTCTATTGTTATTGCCCCCAGCCAGACATTAAATAATGAAGAATATCACAAATTACGAGAAGCAAGTATAAAAATAGTGCAAAGTCTTAAAATAGTAGGTGAATGTAATGTGCAGTTTGCTTTAAATCCCCGCCCGACCGGACGGTCGTTCGGGCAGGCAAATGGCGAGAATGGAAAATTAGATTATTTTGTTATTGAAGTAAATGCACGACTTTCTCGTTCAAGTGCTTTGGCTTCTAAGGCCACAGGATATCCACTAGCTTATGTGGCAGCCAAGCTTGCTTTAGGTAAGAGTTTATTAGAAATAGAAAATAAAATTACGAAAGTCACGCAGAGTTTTTTCGAACCCGCACTTGATTATGTGGTTGTCAAAATACCCAGATGGGATTTAGTAAAATTTGTTGGAGCTTTCGAACAAATAGGTAGTGCGATGAAATCTGTCGGTGAAGTAATGGCTATTGGTCGGTCTTTTGAAGAGGCTCTCCAAAAAGCTATTCGTATGCAATCGGGCAATACTGAGAGTGTTACTGATAATGGTTTTAATAATAAAAAAGAGATAAGTAGTTTTTTGCATATTCCAACACCGAGACGAATTTTTGCTATAGCAGAGAGTTTAAAAAACAAAGTAAGTGTGGAGAAAATTCACACTATTACAGGAATAGATTTATGGTTTTTATATCGGCTAGCAAATATTGTTAAGTTGGAGAAAAATTTCTTGAAAAATAAAAAATTTGATAAAGAAAGTATTTTGCAATTAAAGCAAGCTGGTTTTTCCGATAAAAAAATTGGAAATCTTTCTAAAAAAACAGAGATTGAAATTCGCAAATTACGCATAGGGCTGGGTATTACACCAAGCGTTTTTGCTGTTGATACATTAGCAGGCGAAGTGCCAGCCAAAACAAATTATTTGTATCTCACTTATCATGGATTTCACCACGATATATCTCCTTTAGGCAAAAAAGCCGTTATTGTATTAGGTAGTGGACCTTATCATATTGGTTCTTCAGTGGAATTTGATTGGTCTTGTGTCTATGCTTCTTTGGCTTTGAAAAAACACAATAAAAAATCCATCGTTATTAATTGTAATCCAGAAACCGTGTCGACTGATTATGATATGTCAGACAGATTGTATTTTGAAGATCTGTCTTTTGAAACAGTGGCAGATATATTTCAGTTTGAAAATGCTTATGGATTTATTCTTTCTGTTGGTGGACAAAGGCCAAATAATTTAGCGGGGAAAATAGCTGATGCAGGTTTTCCTATTTTGGGAACACGAGCAGAAGACATTGATAAAGCTGAAGATCGTAATAAATTTTCTCATTTACTTGATCAGTTGGATATTTTACAGCCCAAATGGACTAGCTTTACTAATATGAAAGAAGCACTCTATTTTACCGATGAACAGGATTTTCCAGTATTAGTTCGTCCTTCTTATGTGCTCTCTGGATCTGCGATGCGTGTGTGTTATAACAAAAAACAATTGCTCGATTTTATAAATAAAGCAGCCATACTCTCTCCCCTACATCCAGTAACGATTTCTAAATATATTGAAGATGCCAAAGAATTAGAATTTGATGGAGTTGCCCAAAAGGGTAAATTGATGATTTATGGCATTTCTGAACATGTAGAAAATGCTGGTGTACATTCTGGAGACGCCACTATTGTATATCCAACTCAGAGAGTATATGCCTCTACTGAATTTCAATTAAGAGAAATTACGAAAAAAATCGTATATGCGCTTAGAGTGACTGGGCCTTTTAATATTCAATTTTTAGTAAAAGATAATAAACCATTTGTAATAGAAGTAAATTTACGCGCCAGCCGGACGTTTCCCCTGCTTTCCAAAGCGATGGATGCTAATTTCCCAGAAATTGCCGTGGATAGTTTTTTCAATAAGGCACTTGTGCATAATTTTATTTATCCAAAGAGTGTCGTTGTGAAGTCTCCACAGTTTTCCTTCGCTAGACTACTTGGAGCTGATCCAGTGCTTCGAGTGGAGATGTCTTCCACTGGCGAAGCTGCTTGTTTTGGGCGTGACTACGATGAAGCACTTTTGAAATCAATTTTAAGTACTAATAAATTTGATTTTAAAAATAAGCACGTTCTCTTATCTCTTGGTGGAAGTATAAATAAAATAAAATTTTTACCAGTTGTGTCTATATTGCTTCATCTGGGATATAAAATTTTTGCCACTAATACTACGGCCGAATTTTTCAAAAAAAATGGGATAATTTGTGGCAGTGTCCGCAAAGCTTTTGAAGAGTCTCCCAACGCCCTTGATATTGTTAAGAACAAAAAAGTTGCTTTTGTGGTAAATTTAAGTGTAGAGAACAGTGAAAAAAATAATGGTAAAATAAAAAGATATATGACTGATGGTTTTCGTATTCGTAGAGCCACCGTGGATAATCAAATTCCATTGTTTACTGACTTACACCTAGCTCGAGCTTTTGTTAAAGCTCTCGGTAATTATAAAATAGAAGATTTGGAGATAAAATCTTATAGAGAATATTTAAATTAAAATGACCCTTCTGTAAAATCAGGGTCATGGTGATACAATAGAACCATGAAACATATTATTTCTGCCAAACAATTTTCCAAAGAAGAAATAGAAAAAATTTTATCTCGCGCTAGTGAGATGGAAGAGAGTTGTAAGAAAAAAAATATTAAGCAAATACTTCAAGACAAAATTGTGGCCTGTATTTTTTTTGAACCATCAACCAGAACAAGACTTTCTTTTGAAACGGCTGCACTTAAACTCGGAGCCAAAGTGATCTCTGCAGAAAATGCAATGGAAAACTCTTCGA
Organism: uncultured Candidatus Saccharibacteria bacterium; assembly: GCA_964355475.1. GTDB lineage: Bacteria > Patescibacteriota > Minisyncoccia > Phycocordibacterales > UBA9973 > UBA9973. The sequence goes on along the minus strand of CAYHDS010000009.1, from coordinate 5,574 downwards.
CTTTTAAGGGCGAAAGCATTGAAGATACCATTAAAATACTTTGTTCTTATGCTGATGTTATTGTTATTCGTCACCCAGTAGCTGGGACTTTAGAGAAAGCTGTCAAAGTCACCACCCAGCCACTTTTAAATGCTGGAGATGGCGCCAATCAACATCCTTCACAAGGTTTTCTCGATCTTTACACGATAAAAAAAGAACATGGTAGATTAATAAATTTAAATATTGGTTTTGGCGGTGATTTGTTAAACAGTAGAACATTGAGGTCCCTTTTACCGTTACTTAGACTTTATGAGGGTAATAAATTTTATTTTATTTCTCCCAAAGAGTTAGAATTACCGAGAAATTTTATTCAAGAATTAAAAGATAATAGTGTTCTTTTTGAAGAATTACATAGTTTAGAAGAAGCCTTACCATACCTTGATGTTCTTTATATGACTCGTGTGCAAAAAGAACGTTTTACAAATATTTCTGATTATGAAAAAGTTAAAGACTTATTTATTTTGAAAAAAGAATATTTAAAAAATATGAAAAACACTGCAATAATTTTACACCCACTTCCAAAAATAAATGAAATCGAAATAGCAGTTGATGCTGATCCTCGGGCAGCATATTTTCGTCAAGCCCAAAATGGCCTATATATACGCATGGCCTTGTTATGTTATGCTTTAGGGTTGTAAGAACGGCTGTTTCTTTTTAAAAGATTTAAAATTCTCAAAAAAATCTAGTTTATTAGAGCATAATATTAGTAAATTAAAATTAATGATATAAACATATGTCCAACGAAAAACACTTAATCCATTCTGCGGTTTATGGAATTTTAAGAAAAGACAATAAAATTCTCTTAATGAGAAGGTTTAATACGGGATATAAAGACGGTTTTTTAACACTTCCAGCAGGGCATATCGAAAAAGATGAGCTGCCCAAAGAAACGATGCTACGCGAATTGGAAGAGGAAACAGGATTGATTTGTGATTTTGAATCAATAATTGGAGTGTACGCAATGCATAGGATATCTAGTTCGGGCAAAACTTATGTAGATTATTATTTTGAAATTCTAAAATATAATGGCAATCCAGAAATTAAAGAACCCGCGAAGTGTGATTATATTAATTGGTATGATATAGATAAAATCCCTGAAAACACACTTTCACACGTTAAAACCGCCTTAAATCATATAAAGAATAAAGCTCCAATATCTGAAATACGAGAGATTGAATAATTATCTCTACTGACTCTCCAAAAATTGAAAGATTTTTTCATTAGTAAGAACATTTTCGGCATGCATTCGAGCGCGTTCTGGATCAGCTTCTTTGTAATGCTCTAATATATAGGCTACTTCTTTAGCTACTTGTTCGGAGTCTGCAACGATATTTTCAACTTTTGCAATTTCATTTAAGATGAGAGAAAGTTTTGCTTTCTTTTCTCCATCAGTATGAAAATCTTTTCTTAGATCCTTTACTGTTTTATTTAAGTGTTTTAAATAATCTTCAAATTTTAAGCCCATTTGAGTAATATCTGACTCCATACGGTAAATAATTTTATCTAATTCCAAATCAATTAAAAGTTCTGGCACTTCAAGTGTACTTTCTTCAATAATTTTCTCAATAATTTTCAATCGTGTTTTTTCTTTTTGTGCGTTTTCTTTTTCTAGTTTAATATTCTCTTTTAATTTATTTTTAAAATCTTCAATATTTTCAAAGGGGCCAAGAGCTTTTACAAATTCATCATTAAATTCTGGCAATTCTTCTTTTTTGACGTCGGACATCGGATCCTTGATGTCCGACGTCTGGTGTTCTTCACCTTCCTTGTGGACATGAGGTTCAGCCATATGCACTTTTGGTGCACGTGATTTGCGAATATCCATGATGGTATTTTCCAAGTCTTCATCCGTAACGATGATATTTTTTTCTTCAGGTTTTACATCATTCAAAATCTTTTTAGCGATTTTTTTGTAATCACTCAATTTAATTTCAGGTAATATCGCAACTTTTATTTTAAAGCCAAGTGGATTATTACGTGCCAATTTTATTATGGAAATATCTGGTCTACCGATGGCATCAATTTTTTTTTCTTCAATTATCTTTGGATAATGTTCTCCAAGCGCAAGCTCTGCCATTTCTTCCAAGATGTGCATTTCTTTTACATTGGCGAGTAAGACATTTTCTGGGGCTTTACCTTTACGGAAACCGGGTAATTCAATATTTTCGCCAATTTTTTTTAAGGCTTTAGCGAAATAAGATTCGAAGATATTTGCTTCAATTTCTCCTTCAATTTCTATAATACTATTTGGTAATTTTTGTATACTTATTTTTGACATCCCGATACTAAAATTTTAATTAATAATGTTTATCTTTATGTCCCGTAATCAAAAATTTAGTACGGGACAGGTCCCACTATATTATAGATATTAATTACTTTTGTCAAAATAAAAACCCCAAATATCGGGGTTTTTATTTTTTAGTCTTTTTAAGATTTACTGGTTAGTTCCAGTATTCGTTGTTGTTGGAGCCTTAAGTTCATCTCTTTTTTCTATTTGAGGAATCTTTTTTAGGGGTCTCATTGCTCGATCAAAAATTTGTCTAGCCTCGATAAATAATTTACGAGCTTGTTCAAAACTAACACGATCTGTAGCCATCGCTGCAGCTGTTTTTGCTTCTGTTAATTTTGCTTGTGCAGCTAATAGTCCAGCTTCAGCCTCTGCTATTGCTTTTACAAATCTGTCTTGGGCCATTTTTAAGGCGAAAGTCTCTCTTTCTTGTTTAAGAGCATCTCTCTTTGCTTTTGCTTCTGCTTTTTTAGCTTCCTTTTTTGCTTTTACTTCTACGCGAACAGCTTCTATTTTAGCTTTATTTTCGGCCTTTAAGGTTTCCGCGCTATTTGTTACTGGAACAACTCCTGCTGTATTTGTCGCAGTATTGTCTTCAGCAAAAACAACTACTGAGAAAGCCAACATTGATAACATTGCACCACTTAATAAAACTTTTTTGTATAGTTTCATAATTATTTTTTTCTATTAATTATTAATAATCGAACTTAACTATTATATCAAAAAAGCCACCAAAAGTAAGGCTACGATATTTAGTATTTTAATCATCGGATTGATAGCAGGTCCCGCTGTATCTTTATAGGGGTCTCCGACAGTATCTCCCGTGATAGCGGCCTTATGAGCTTCACTACCTTTGCCTCCGAAGTTTCCTTCTTCAATATATTTTTTTGCATTATCCCAAGCCCCTCCACCAGAGGTCATTGATATGGCGACAAAGAGTCCAGTAATAATAGAGCCGACGAGTAGTCCACCTAAAGCAACTGGCCCTAGAACAAAACCGACAAAAATAGGCGCTACGATTGGAATAAGAGCTGGCACAATCATTTGTTTAATAGCGCTTTTGGTAATGAGGTCAACACATTTTCCATATTCTGGTTTTCCTGTTCCCTCCATAATTCCTTTTATATCTCTAAATTGTCTGCGCACTTCTTCTACAACCTTGCCAGCTGTTTTACCGACAGCCTCCATACAAAGAGCTCCGAAATAATATGGCAAAAGTCCACCCAGAAAAAGTCCTGCTATTAGCTTTGGGTCTTCAAGTGTAAAATTTAAATTTACTCCAGCATTTGTAAATTCTTGAGTGTAAGAAGCAAACAAAACCAAGGCCGCCAATCCTGCAGAGCCAATAGCATAACCCTTGGTCACTGCTTTAGTTGTATTACCGACTGCATCAAGAGCATCTGTTACTTTTCGTATTTCTTTATCCATTCCTGACATTTCAGCAATACCTCCAGCATTGTCAGTAATTGGTCCGTAAGAATCGATTGCCACAATAATTCCTGCCATTGAAAGCATACTCATTGCCGCGATTGCTATACCGTAAAGTCCAGCAAAATTATATGAAGACAAAATTCCGAGTACGATTACGATAAGTGGCCAAGCGGTGGATTTCATAGAAATAGCCAAACCCTGAATAATATTTGTTCCGTGACCTGACATTGAAGCCTCGGCGATAGACCTAACAGGATAATATTTTGAAGAAGTAAAGTATTCGGTAATGACCACTAACAGAGCAGTTACTGCTAGTCCAACTAAAGAAGCGAAGAAGAGATTCATCACATCATAAGTTCCATTATCTGCCATTAGCATTTTTGTAATTGGATAAAATGCAATTGCTGAAATAATTCCAGAAGCGATTAATCCTTTATAGAGAGCATTCATAATATTTTGGGATTTTCCTAAACGCACAAAATAAGTTCCGATGATTGAGGCGAGTACTGCTGCCCCACCTAAAGCAAGAGGGAAAATCAGCGCATTTGGAGATAGGGGAAATAAGAGAGAACCCAAAAGCATTACTGCAATTGAAGTAACGGCGTAAGTTTCAAAAAGGTCAGCTGCCATTCCAGCGCAGTCTCCGACATTGTCTCCGACATTGTCCGCAATAACTGCTGGGTTTCTTGGATCATCTTCTGGTATACCAGCTTCTAATTTTCCGACCAAGTCCGCTCCGACGTCAGCGGCTTTGGTAAAAATTCCTCCACCAAGACGAGCAAAAATTGAAATTAAAGATCCTCCGAAACCAAAGCCCACCAATGCTTTTACATCTCCAGTCAAAGCATAAAATCCCGCTACTCCCAAGAGAGCAAGCCCGACGACGAGAAGTCCCGTGACTGATCCTCCTTGAAAAGCGACAGCCAGAGCTTCTTTCATTCCAGTTTTTGCGGCTTCAGCCGTGCGCACATTTGCGCGAACCGAAACATTCATACCGACATATCCAGCGAGTCCGGAGAGTATTGCTCCTAGAAGGAAACCACTTGCGAGGGTGAGACCTAATCCAAACCATAAAACTAAAAATAAAATAATAGCGATAATTCCGATAGTTTTGTATTGTCTGTTTAGATAAGCTTTGGCGCCTTCGGCTATTGCATTGGCGATAGATTGCATCTTTTCATTACCAGCATTTTTCTTTAAGATTATTTTTGCTAACAATAAACCATAAACAATTGTGACGATAGAGCTAATAATTGCAAACAATAAAAATGAATTCATATTTTTTAATGTTATTTATAATAATTTTTTAATTATAACTTTAATTTACTATTTTTCAATTTCCTTTTTATCTTCTTTAGCTTCCTCATTTTCGACTACTGTTGTGCCATCTCCCTTGATGTCTATTCTCCAGCCAGTGAGTTTGGCTGCTAAGCGAACATTTTGTCCACCTTTACCGATAGCGAGAGAAAGCTGATCGTCCGCTACTTCGACGACAGCTTTGCGTTCGTCTTCATCTATATCTATTGAAATTACTTTGGCTGGAGAAAGAGCATTGGTGACAAAAGTTTTTGGATCTAGGGACCAAGGAATGATGTCTATTTTTTCGCCTCGTAATTCAGCGGTGACTGTATTTACTCTAGTGCCTTTTTGTCCGACACATGAACCGACTGGGTCAATATGATCATCACTAGAGAAAACCGCTATTTTAGAGCGCGCGCCAGCTTCTCGAGCAATAGATTTTATTTCAACCACGCCATTATCTATTTCAGGTGCTTCAATTGCAAAAAGTTTTTCTATAAATTTTGGATGAGTACGAG
>CAYHDS010000008.1:11705-14111 GCA_964355475.1 uncultured Candidatus Saccharibacteria bacterium | reverse complement strand
TAGCACTTTTAATATCTTTCGGCATATTGGTTAAATTCTTACATCCATTCTTGGTAATTAAAACCATATCTTCTATGCGCACTCCGCCAAAATTTTTTAAATAAATTCCGGGTTCGACGGTCATCACGCAACCGATTGGTAAAATATCTCCGCTTTTTATTTTAAAATTTGGCCATTCGTGAATAACAGTGCCGACTCCATGCCCAAGCCCGTGTTGAAAATTATTTTTATACCCGCCCGAACGACTGTTCAGTCGGGCGGGTTTTTTGGTTAAAAAATCTCGAGCAACTTTATCTATTATCCAACACCTCTTCTCCCCTTTCTCTAATTTTTTAATTGCACGATTCTGAGCTTCCAGTACATCAAGGTAAACTTTTTTCTGTCTTGCATTGGGCTCACCCCAGAAATATATTCGAGTCATATCAGAACAATAATGGTTTACTGTGCAACCGAAATCAAGCATTATTATATCTCCCTTTTTTAATTTTGTTTTACCTGGTTCGTGGTGAATATTGGCTGTGTTTTTACCAAAAGCGACAATCGGTGAAAAAGATAAAATCGGTGCACCAAATTTTATAAAAGATTTTTTAATTAGATTTGTAACTTCTATTTCTGTAATTCCTGTTTTTAATTTTACTACAATATATCGTAGTACTTTCTCACTAATTCTCTGAGCTTTAATTATATTAGCAAGTTCTTTTTTATTTTTTACAGCCCTAATTTCATGAATTAATTTTATTTTCTTCATTTTAAAATAATTTAACAATATCGTGATAAGTAACAAAAACCATAAGTAATATTAAAATTCCGAAACCAATCATATTGGCAACATTAAAAACTTTTGGATTAATGCGTGAACCTTTTATCTTTTCTATCAGTAAAAAGAAAAGTCGTCCACCATCTAACGCTGGAAAAGGAAATAAATTTATAATTGCCAAATTAACTGAAATTAGGGCCGTGAAAGACATTAAATAAGAAAAACCAAAATCATAGGCCTCTCCTACTATACCTACCAAACCAACGGGTCCAGTTACAGATGCTAGGCTACCTTGACCCCGAATACCATCATAAATAAGCCCAAAAAGCCCCATAGCCGTGCCTTTTGTGACATATAGGGTTAACTTCATTCCTTCTTTAAAAGCGAGTAAAACGGGCAATTTAGCCGTACCTATTTGATCCATATTTATACCTATTATTGGATCTTTCCCCGCCTCTTTATAAGTAGGTTTTACTTTTATTAAATTTATATTATTATCATTTTTTCCTCGAATGTAACCAATTTCTATTTCTTTTTCGGGACTCGATACAATAAAAGATTTTACTGTTTCTGTACTGATATAAGTGGTGGAGCCTTGATTATTTTTTATAGAAACTATTTTATCTCCAGACTTGAGTCCAGCGTTAAGGGCAGGAGAATTGGGAGCAACAGATACAATCACTGTGTATACATTTTGCAATTCATAACCTTTTGGTTCACTGCCGACAGAAGTTGGCAATCCAGACATAAAGCCAAAAGAAAATAAAAACCATGCAAGTATAAAATTGGCAAAGACTCCTGCAAATAAAACTATAGCTTGTTGCCAACGTGGTTTATTTACAAAGCTTCGGCTCGAATCTGGTCCATTGGTATTTTCGTCATCGGGATTTTCTCCAAATATTTTTACAAAGCCACCAAGTGGTAATAAATTGAGACTGTATTCTGTTTCTCCATATTTCTTGCCAAATAATTTGGGTGGAAAGCCAAAACCAAATTCATCTACTCTGATGCCAAATTTCTTTGCAGTAAAAAAATGCCCAAATTCATGAACCAGTACCAACACTAACAATATTATAAAAAAAATAATTACACTCATATTATCCCATCACCTCTGTCTGCTTTTTCTCAAAAGTAGTTTCAAGATTATTATTCGCTTCCTCGATAATTTTTTGCAATTCATCTTTCGCTCGAAACCTTTCATCTTCAGTCATTTTCCCCTCTTTTTCCAAGGTTTGCACATCACCCCAAATACGTTCACGTTCTTTACGTACAGTGATTCTGGATGCTTCCAGTTTTTCTCGTAATACTTTTACTAATTTTTCTCTAGTTTCTGTTGTTAATTGGGGAAAAATTACTCGAATACCCGCTTCATCGGTAGCTACCGATAGACCCAAGTTTGCAGCTTGGATGGCTCTTTCGATATCTTTTACTTGATTCTTGTCCCAGGGCGCGATACGAAGTGTTTTGGGATCTTCAATGGAAATTGAGGCAATATTTTTTATGGGTACAAAAGAACCATAAGATTCTACAGACACACCGTCGAGCACCATTGGCGAAGCACGACCAACGTTGAGTTCTCTATATTCTTTACCCAAAAATTCCTCAACTTTCTTTAAATCAGTTTTAAAATTAGAAAAATTATATTGCAT
>CAYHDS010000008.1:9832-11605 GCA_964355475.1 uncultured Candidatus Saccharibacteria bacterium | reverse complement strand
ATTAATTACAATTATAGCATATTAAACTAATTTTTAAAATTTGGCACGATTATTGCCACGGATTCCATTAAATTTTTGGCGCTTGAGCCTGGCTGACGAAGAAATTGACGAACTTTAAAAAAATGCGTGAAACAATTACTTGGAAAATTTTTTCGGATTCCTCCAATCTTCGATTGGAACCTTCCCCGTTCAAAATTTTCCAAGTAATTTTTATATAAAACACCTTCCAGTTGATTCAGAAATCTGAGGGCTTTCGAACGCGGAGAATTTAAAACAACAATTTCTTCTCCATTTTCATCTTCTGCATCTTCTTCTATGAGTAATTCTTTTATAAAATCAATTCTCTTTTGTAGTGGCATTGATATAAAATTTTCTACTTCTTTTAAATTCTCTCCTTCATTTTGTTTAGTTGAAATTAAATAAAATCTAGAAACAAAAGTTTTTAAGAGAGCACTGGCGTCGGGCACAATAAGAAAAAAATGTGTATTCTCTATTGGCTCTTCAAACATTTTTAAAAGTGTATTTTGTGCTTCTAACAAAAAATTATTGGCAGAAATGAGAAAAATTCTTTTACTCGTGGTCATTCCCTTCTCTACACTAAAAGCTTTCAGCTCTCGGGCATTTTCAATCTTAAAAGAATCAAGAGTAATATAAGAAAAATCAGCATTGCCTGTAGTTTTTATACCTAGTGTCTCAATAAAATCTAAAATTTCTGGCACAATTTCTTCTCTTATGCCTTCTATCAAATACGCATGATGTAAATTGTTTTTGTCTAAGTGTTTTAAAATCATAGGCTTTAGGCTTTAGGCTTTAGGCTTTAGCTAATTTCCTAGAGCCTAGTGCCTATCGCCTTATTAATTACTTCTTACTTAAAACTGTTCTTTTATATACATCTAAATGGTCTAGGGCGATTCCCGTGCCTTTAACTACACAAAACAAAGCATCATCAGCAAGCATTGCTTTCACGCCAGTTTTTCTAAAAACTAAATCAGGTAAATTGCGAAGAAGAGAAGATCCGCCCGTCATAATAATTCCTTGATCCATAATGTCACTCGCAAGCTCGGGTGGAGTTTCTTGCAAAACATCTTTAATGGCTTTAATAATTTGCTTCAATTCATGATCAATAGCTCTGACTATTTCATTCGTCCCAACTTTTGCACTTCGAGGCAAACCCTGAATATAATCTCGGCCTTTAATAGTAACGGAAAGTTCTTCTTCTAAATGCACCGCAGCTCCAATTTTTATTTTTACTTCTTCAGCCGTTCTATCACCTATCGCTAAATTAAAAGTTTTTTTAATATAATCCGCGATAGCTTGATCTATTTTATTTCCAGCACATTTGACCGAAGTAGAAGAGACGATACCACCGAGAGATATCACCGCCACATCTGTCGTTCCTCCCCCAATATCCACTACCATATGTCCGCGTGATTCATAAATTGGTATTCCTGCGCCAATAGCTGCCAAAATCGGTTCTTTCACCACATATGCATTTTTTGCGCCAGCGCGTATCGCCGCCTCTACCACGGCTCTACGCTCTGTGGAAGTGACACCAGCTGGAACAGAAATCATCACATCTGGTTTGAAAAAATTAAATTTCCCCATGGCTTTATTTATAAAATAACGAAGCATTGCTTCAGTCACTCTATAATCCGCTATCACTCCATCTTTCATTGGACAATAGGTAATAATAGAGTCAGGAGTTTTGCCGATCATATCTTTTGCCTCAAAACCAATGGCTAGAATTTTATTATCTTGTTCAGACACAGCCAC
>CAYHDS010000008.1:0-9732 GCA_964355475.1 uncultured Candidatus Saccharibacteria bacterium | reverse complement strand
GAGGCGGGTTTTCCTATTGTTGACCAAAATATTTTTAAAGTCTATGCTTTAAATAGACAGCTCCCCCTCACATGGAGGTTCTATGTTGTTTTTATTCCTTCGACGTGGCAGTAATACTATAAAGCCGGTCGAAATTATGGCCGACAGTGAAAAGGAGGCTTTCACTGAGGCAAGAAATCAAGTTTTAGGTGTTGGCCGAATGTTCGCAGTCGGCACGCCGAGCAACACTAGCACAAGGATGTTTCAGATAGAAGGTATGCCTTGCTATCAAGTGTTCGCGCCAAAAGAAGAGGAATAATACCTCCGGGGTAACGACAATGATCGCCCGCCTAGCATAGGGGAAAATTCTCCTTGCACGTCTGAGGCGGGTTTTCCTATTTAAACTACAATTACTGTAAATTCTCCTTTTTGTTTAATAGGATTTTTCGTAAGATATTCTAGAAGCTCGAGGGGTGAGCCAATTTTAAACTCTTCATAAATTTTCGTAAGCTCGCGAGCAAGGCAGACTTTTTTATTAGGGCAAAATTTATTTAAAGATTCTAGCGTTTTTAAAATTCGATGAGGAGATTCGTAGAATACCATCGTACGTTCTGAAACAGCAATTTCTCTGAACAGTGTTTCTCTCCCCTTCTTGTGTGGTAAAAATCCAAGAAAAGTAAATTCATGTGTCGGTAATCCTGATGCAGAAAGTGCAGTAATAACAGCCGAAGTTCCAGGAATCGGAATCACACTTACCTCATTTACGCCATGGCTGAAATGCTCTTTTACGAGTGATACCAGCATGGCTCCAGGATCAGAAATTCCAGGTGTGCCAGCGTCTGACACAAGTGCTAAATCTTTTCCCTCTTCTAAAAGTTCGAAAATTTTATTTAATTTGGAAAGTTTACCCGCCCGCCCAGAGCATTCGGGTGAACTCTGAGCATGGCCTGCCCGGCTGACATCGTCAGACGGGTAGCTCATCGTAGGTTTGTTGATATTGTATTTATTTAAAATCTTTTTCGTCTCTCTGGTATCTTCACACAAAATCAAATCAACATTTTTCAACGTCTCAATTGCTCGATATGTGATATCTCCCATATTCCCAATCGGCGTCGCCACAATGTATAATTTAGCCATTTTATAATAAAATAGTCTAATCAAGATGATTTTTCTTGATCAAATATTAAATTATAATCAGAGGGAAAAAGACCAACTATAATTTCACTAACCCCGAAATCTTTTTTCCTTATAAATGGAGCCACTACTGCTTTTTCTCTAACTTCTTGTTCTTTATCATTAAGAAGAGTCTTTAAATTAACTTCTTTTAATTCTTTAAAATCTACTTTAATGCCTAATTTTTGATAAGCTTTTGCCCAACGACCATTTTTTCCTATCCAAAGCCCAAGCTGTGATGACCAAATTGTAACCTTTTGACCTTCTAATTCAACTTTTGAACACTCACTTGGTATATTATCTTTTAAGTACTCGACAAGTTGGTAAGCTGAAAGACCTTGGCGTGCGTATGTGATGTATTCATGTGCTCTTCCGTGAGTTCCTTTTGATTGAATAGCTTCCCATCCAGGTAATAATGGAGCTAGATCTCGACTTCCTCCCTGATCAGTTACGACAAGGGAATACTCTGCTGGCGTTTGAATCACTGATAGAAATGGACAATCACTACCCCATTCTTCTTTTTTATGTACTGGACAAAACTCTCTTTTATACATTCCCGAGTAAAATTGAGCATGAAATTTTCCCCTATCTGTTGTACCACGAGGAATAAACATCTTTTCTCTTTTTGAAGCTTTTTGTTCCGGAGTCACCATATCTTCCCCAAGTTTTATTTCTTCTGGTGTTGGGATATATCCTTCTTTCATGTTACTTATTTTACTACTTTCAATACAAAATGAAAAGCGCCGTACCCATAGGGTCGTGCGCTCGGGGGATTTTATGATAGAGCTCCCCCCTACTCCTTAGACCGTCTCACCCGTGGGGGTGGTGGAGTCCTCCCGCTGGAGGATCCACATATCGCCCTTGTAGGCGACATAGACGCGGGTCTGCCCGAGGGCTAACCCGAGAACGGAGGCCAACCCGTTCAGGAACTCGTTGACGTCCTCATCGGACATCGTCGAGTTGTACAACGGGTTCTTCTCCCCGCTGTACGTCGCTTGCGGTTCGTGATCACCGCCGGCACTCTCGCCTTCCGGCCAGGCGTACACGACCGTACCGGTCGTGACGCTGCCCGTCAAAAATGTTCCACCGTCGCAAGCGCACGCCTTGAGGTACGCCTCGACGATGTGGACCACCTCGTCGACCGCATGGGTCTTTGCGTCGGAGCCGTAGCCCTCCTGCAAGCCACACGTAATCGCGAAATGCGGAGCGTTCCCTCGAGACCCAGCAACAACTTTGTACATGGCGTTCTCCAGTGTAAGTTTGAGTGCCTACTCGTTTTTCGGCACCCTTCAATATACATTCGGGTCTACCTTACCCGATAATCCGCCTTGCTGCTGGCGCCTATGACTCTGTTGTGTATTATAGCATACTATATACCTATTTGTCAAGCTAAAAAGCCCTATTTTACAAGGGCTTTTGGGCGTTTTTCTATTAAAAACTATTTTCTATATTTACGAGAACGCCATTTGTCGGCTATTTTTACACGAGTGAGTGAGCGTTCGAGTTCGGCTTCGAAGTGTTCAAAGTCTACAATTTCATTATTTTCCATTTGTTTTCTTAATTCTTCTGCACGAATTTTCGCTTGTTCTATTTTTTCATCAGACAATTCTCCTACATGTTCAGCAAAATCAGCCAAGACGGCGACAACAGTATTCCCCTCTTCATCATTTTTTACTTCGACGAAACCGCCGACGACGGCCATAGGTATATGTTCACTATTTTTCACTGCAACAATATCGCCAGAAGAAAGTCCAGTGATAAATGGTATATGTTCTGGCAAAATTGTTAACTCACCCTCTGTCCCAGGTAAAGTCACTTGGTCTACCATCTCTTCCAAGACGAGTTTCTCTGGTGTTATTATTTTTAATTTAATTTGTTTCATATTTTTATTAAAAATTAAATAGCTTCTTCCAAAATGCAATCTATCTGGGCCAGCTGACCCAGCGAACTGCTCGTTGTTCAAGAAAATAATAAATAGATTACTATTTTTATTTTCTAAACTCCTGCGCAAGGCATTTCTTAAGAACTATTTAATTTTCAAAAATCTAACTACAGTGCACCCTTCATATAAAAGTCCCCTTCTGGTTTGTCATCGTGTTTACCATCCAAGATTTCTCGAAAAGAACGAATCGTTTCAGCAAGAGGAACGTAAACACCTTTTACTCCAGTAAATTGTTCAGCTACGAAATTGGGTTGGGAAAGAAATTTCTGAATTTTACGAGCACGAGTCACCAGCTCTTTATCAGCTTCGGACAATTCTTCCATACCCAAGATTGCAATAATATCTTGCAAATCCTTATAGCGTTGTAAAACTCTCTGCACTTCACGAGCAACTTCATAGTGTTCTTTGCCGATAATATTTGGATCAAGGATTGTTGAAGAAGAATCAAGAGGATCAACTGCAGGATAAATACCTATTTCTGTAAGCGAACGATTTAAAACCACTGTTGAGTCTAAGTGAGAAAATGTTGTTGCCGGGGCCGGATCAGTAAGGTCGTCAGCTGGCACATAGATAGCTTGCACAGATGTTACAGAACCTTTATCAGTTGAAGTAATACGTTCTTGCAATATTCCCATTTCTGTCGCCAGTGTTGGTTGGTAACCTACAGCAGAAGGAATGCGTCCAAGAAGAGCTGACACTTCAGATCCAGCCTGAGTGAAACGGAAAATATTATCAATGAAAAATAAAACGTCTTTATTTTCTTTATCACGGAAATGTTCTGCCATTGTAAGTCCTGAGAGTGCTACACGTAAACGAGCACCTGGGGGTTCATTCATTTGTCCGAAGACCATGGCAACCTTGGGAAGCACTCCAGAGTCTTTCATCTCATGATAAAGGTCATTACCTTCACGAGTTCGCTCTCCTACCCCTGCAAACACAGAATAGCCTCCGTGATTCGATGCTATGTTGTGTATAAGCTCTTGAATGACGACAGTCTTGCCCACACCCGCCCCCCCGAAAAGTCCAACTTTACCTCCTTTCAAAACAGGACAAATAAGATCGACAACTTTAATACCAGTTTCAAGAATTTCAACTTTTGTTGATTGAGAAACGAATTCTGGAGCTTTTCTATGAATTGGAGAAGTTCCTGCTGTAATTGCTTTCCCATTATCAATCGGTACACCAAGAACATTAAAGATTCTTCCCAATGTTTCTTTACCAACAGGTACAGAAATGGGGGCATTTGTATTCGTAACTTCCATTCCACGAGCAAGACCATCGGTAGAGTCCATGGCCACAGTTCGCACAATGTTTCCTCCGATGTGTTGTTCTACTTCTAAGGTTATTGATTTATCATCCTTTTTAACAGTAAGAGCCGTATAAATACTTGGAAGTTCATTTGGAAATGCGACATCTATAACTGGACCGATTATTCTTTTTATTGTACCTGTTGTTTTCATAGTTCTATTTTATCACTATGACCCTGAGTTCTTTTGAATGGGTCATAATTTTTTAATAATTAATAATTTTTAATTAACACTTGCCATACCTGCACTAATCTCTGATATCTCTTTTGTAATGTTCGACTGTCGTGCTTTGTTAAATACCAGAGTTAAATCATCTATCATTTCTCCCGAAGCTTCACTGGCATTCTTCATTGCGACCATTCGAGACGATTGCTCGGAAGCATTTGATTCGAGAAGCATTTGATATATTTGCATTTGAGTTAACTTTTCTGCTAATATTCCAATAAATAAATCTTTTTCTCCCTCAAATAAATAATTTATTTTTTTTTCTTTCAATTTTTCCTTTTTCCCTAATTCTTCTAATTCATTTATTAAATCTTTTAAAATGTTTTTTTGAATTGGAAGAATTTGTTTTATATTTGGTTTTTGATTTAAAGCTGAAATAAAATCAGTATAAACAACCATTACCCTATCATAATTACCCGTAGTATATTCATCTGTGATCATTTTAGATATTGAAGAAACTTCCGATAAGGAAATCTTATCTCCTAATTCAGTAAAGGTTGCAATGATTTTTTTACCAAGACGACGCATACCAATATCACCTTTTTTCCCGATGGAAATAAAATCAAAATTAATTTTTCCACTTTGAGATTTTAATAAAGAAATAGTCTTTTTTATGGCTTGGGCATTATAGGAACCACATAAACCACGATTAGACGTAATTAAAATAACTAAAATATTATTCTTTAAATCTTTCCCTTCTTTTTCTAGGAAAAAAGGATGTGTAATTTCTTCACCATTCTCTGCAATAGAAATTAAAACTTCCCAAGAATATTCAGCGTACAATCTTGAAGCGAGAGTAGAGGCTATCGCACGCTTCATTTTGGAAGCAGAGACAAGCTCCATCGCTTTGGTGATTTTTTTTGTATTCTTAATACTCTTTATTCTATTTTTTATTGCTTTATTGTTTGCCATTTCTTTTAATTTTCCCGACCTTTAGGTCGTGGATCCTCGACTTTTGTCGGGACTTTAGTACCCGCCATGTGATATTTCTTTTGCCTGTCCCGTACGAAGCTTTGCTTTCGTTCGGGATTCCGGCCATTACTTTTTAAAACTCTTTGTATATTCTTCTATCACTTTTTTAATATTTGCTTCACTCTTATCACTCCACATTTTCGATTCATTAATTTCCTTATAGAAATCTTTGGCGCGAGATTCGCTGTAATCAATAAGGCCTTGTTCGTACTCTTTAATTTTGTCTACAGGAATTGTATCCATATAACCCTTAGTCAAGGCATATAGAACGACAATTTGATTTTCGATCTTTACCGGAGCGTATTGGGGTTGTTTCAAAACTTCTACCGCTCTTTTGCCACGCTCTAATTGCTTTTTTGTAGCCTCATCTAGATCAGAACCGAATTGAGCAAAAGCTTCAAGCTCTCGATATTGAGCTAAATCTAGCTTCAAAGTTCCTGCAATTTTTTTCATTGCTTTTATTTGAGCACTTGAACCTACACGGGAGACAGAGAGACCAATATTGACTGCGGGACGAATACCTTTATAAAATAAATCTGTTTCAAGAAAAATTTGTCCATCGGTAATAGAAATAACATTAGTGGGGATGTAAGCAGTCACATCGCCAGCTTGTGTCTCAATGATGGGTAATGCGGTGATAGAACCTCCACCATATTCTTTATTTCTACGGCATGCTCGTTCAAGTAAACGAGAATGCAAATAGAAAACATCACCTGGAAATGCTTCACGGCCGGGCGGACGACGAAGTAAAAGAGAAATTTCTCGATAAGAAACTGCATGCTTTGAAAGATCGTCATAAATGATAAGTACATCTTTACCCTGATCCATGAAATATTCTGCAATCGAAACCCCAGTATAGGGAGCAATATATAAAAGTGGCGCAGGAAGTGATGCTCCAGCCGAAACGATAATCGTATAGGCCATTGCCCCACCTTCTTCTAAACGAGTCTGTAATTTTCGAAGTTTAGAATCTTTTTGACCAATAGATACATAAATACAAATTAAGTTTTGACCTTTCTGATTTAAAATTGTATCAATGGCAATTGCTGTTTTACCAGTTTGACGATCACCAATAATAAGTTCACGTTGACCACGTCCAATTGGAATAATCGCATCAATAACTTTAATTCCTGTAGAAACTGGTTCAGATACAGAAAGGCGAGTAATAACTCCGGGAGCAACTTTTTCAATTGGATACGTCTTATCGGCTTTGATTGCTCCTTTACCATCAATCGGCACACCAAGAGCATCAACTACTCGTCCAATAATATTGTCAGAGACAGGAATTTCAAGAATTCTACCAGTAGCCTTAACTTCATCCCCTTCTTGTATTTTAGAAAAATCATCAAGAACAATAACACCAACAGTATCTTCCTCTAGATTAAGGGCAACACCTCTTTCGCCGTTTGGGAAAGTAACCATTTCAGATGATTTAATATCTGAAAGACCTGAGACTTTTGCAATACCATCAAAAACTTCTATAACCTTTCCCACTTTTTCAGCTTTTATTTGAACTGTAAAGTTTTCTATCTCTTTTCTTAAATTTTCTACAATATGGTTGTGGCTCATGCTTTTCTTGTTAGATATTCTTGTAATTTATAAATTCTATTTTTCAAAGTTAAATCAATTATTTCATCGTTAATTTCTACTCTTATGCCTCCAAGTAGTTTTTCATCTATATGTTCTTCGAGCAATACTTCGTGCGCGTGATATCTTTTTTTAAGTAAATGCTCTATCTCTTCTTTTTCTTTTCCATGTAATTTCTCTGAACTTTTTACTACAACTATCAATATCCCCTTGTCTTTATTTATAATTTTATTTAATTTCAACAAAATATCTTTAGATTTATTAAACAATCGACGACGATGTAGAAAATTGACGACATTCTTTAACGACAAAGACAGTTCGTGTCCAGTTTTATCTTTAGAATTTAGATAAATTGCTTGTGCTATGTCATTGTTTGATATGTTACCCATAAAAAATATCAGCTATATATTGTGTAACTCTTTTATTGTTTCACTATTAAAATCTTTATCAATTTTTGTAGATAATAGTTTCTCGGTTGCTTGCATGGCCAGAATTACTATTTCTCCGCGTGCTTCTTCTACCATTTTAGTTTTTTCAGCTTCTAATGTTTTTTTACCAGAATCTACAAGAACAGCGACTTCAGCCTTGGCTTTTTCTAACATTTCAGTCTTTTTGGCTTCGGCTTCTTTTTTGCCCGCCCCAAAAATAGCTTGAGCTTCGGCACGAGCTTTTATTAAAGTTTCTTCATGAGCTTCTTTTGTTTTGTTTAGAGTTTCAGCGTTGGCCTTCGCATCGTCTATGCCTTTCGCAATTTTTTCCGATCTTTCCGCCATTAATTTTCCTAATGGTTTAAGAGCATAAAAATATAAAACTCCAAAAACAATAGCAAAATTTATCGCTTGAGCAATAATGATTTTCCAATCTATGTGAAATGTAGAAATAATTGATTCCATATGATAATTGTTAGGTGCTAGTGACTAGGTGCTAGTTTTTTACTAGAACCCAGAACCTAGAACCTAATTAATTGCTAGATTGAAAATGCAATGACAAGAGCGTAAATAGCGATAGCTTCAGCGAAGGCACAAGCTAGAAGCATAGGGACAAGTATTTTGCCCGCTGCTTCAGGATTGCGTCCAATTGCTTCCATGGCACGTGAACCAATCATACCAATAGCAAGACCTGGACCTATGGCCCCTAAACCAATTGAGAGAGCTTTTGCAAGAGTATTTAAATCCATATTTATAAAAAATTAATAATAATAATGATCTTCTCTTCGGGAGTAGATCTCTTTTATACACCATGGGAATATTCCTTGATGAACAAAAGAGATATGCTCTCTATGCATGTAAAACTTTGTGTTTACTTTCGTGTGCTTCATCATGTTCACTATGATCAGAAGCGGAAATGGTAAAATAAACCACAAGTAAAATTGAAAATATTAATGCTTGAATTACTCCAACTAATATTTCTAAAAATAAAAAAGGAATTGGAATAATATAAGCAAAAAGTGCCGCCATTGAAGCTAGTAATACTTCGCCAGCAAAAACATTTCCAAAAAGACGGAAAGAAAGCGAAGCAATTTTTGCAAATTCACCAATAATTTCAATCAAACCAACAAAGAACGTAATAGGGGCCACGATAATAACCGTCGGGTCCTTTCTTAACTTGGTAAATATTTCACCAAGTATTTTCAGATTAACATATTTATTAAAAGTTTTCCATATCCCAACCGAGAAAATACCAAAAATATTGGCGCCCAAGACAGCCATAAATGCAAGTGCTATGGTGGTATTAATATCAGCTGTCCCGCCACGAAGAAAAGGAATAAAAGCGCGACCATGCTCACTCGTTTCAAGGAGACCAAATCCTCCCAATGGAATGATTCCCAGCCAATTATTTATCAAAATAAAAAAGAAAGCTGAAATAGCAATAGGAAAAATTTTTATAGATAAGGCTCGACTATTGGTAACTTGATCACAAAGCGACAAAGCTCCTTCAACGATAATTTCAAAAAGATTTTGTAATCTACCAGGAATTTCTTTCAACCTCAAACGAAGAATAATAGATAAAATTAAAATTATACCCACCACTACCCAAGAAGTGAGAAGTGCATTAGTAATAGAAAAATTCTTGTAGTGAGAAATCGGTTCAGCAAATAACGTAACTTCGTGAGAAATTTGTTCTTTTATTTCTGTTTGTGTGTTTTGTTGTACTGACATTTATTTATTTTTTATTTTCTTCTTCTATTTTTTTCATATATAGACTGACAGTTCGAATAATGCTATATGAAGAAATAATGAATGCAATAAGAGTAAGCCCTAAAAATATCCAGGGTTTTGTTCCCAAACGATTATCAAAATATTTTCCAATAATAAGTGCTAAAACTACTGGTACGATAATCGAACCTGAAACTCGACTAAAAATCTCTACAGCTGGTTTCCACCAGTTATTGTTTTTATTTTGATTGTTTTCTTTATCCACGAAAAGAAAGCCCTGAAAACACATACGGGGGCTTGTGGGCATTGTACCAACAACTAAAAAGAAATGCAAAATGGTGAGCGTGGATGGGATCGAACCATCGGCCTCTGTCTTATCAGGACAGCGTTC
>CAYHDS010000007.1:11640-14885 GCA_964355475.1 uncultured Candidatus Saccharibacteria bacterium | reverse complement strand
TGAACCTATACGTTGTGATTGACAATATGTAAAAAAATGTTATAGTTTGGTAAACATGTTCCGGTCTCTAGGGGACCAAGGAGAAGAAGCAATGGGGAAGGCATCGTCGTCTCAAAAGAAGGGGGGACGCAAAAAAGGTGAAAAAAAGCCCCTGCCGTCTGGAGGTTGTTACCCTCGGGGCCTTTTCGTTTTTAACACTCTTTTGCTCAAGAAAATCAATCGTGTTATCATACCCTTATGACTTGGGGTTTAAAACGGCAAATTTTTTATATCGTTATACTTATTATATTTTTTGGAATTTTTACTTTTTTAATAATTTATCCCTCCATAAACAAAGCTCCTACTTGTACGGATGGCAGGCAAAATGGCACAGAAACAGGAGTGGATTGCGGAGGCTCTTGTTCCAAGGCTTGTTTTTTCGAAACTGACACTGTATCTATTATTTGGGCTCGAAGTTTTTTGGTAGTGCCTGGACGCTATAATGCAGTTGCTTATTTAGAAAATCATAATAAAAATTTAGCAGTAAATAAAATAAAATATCAGTTTAGATTTGCAGACAAGGATAATATTTACTTAGGAAAAAGAGAGGGAACAACTTTCGTTCCGCCTGGTCGGAGTTTTGCTATTTTTGAGCGAGGAATTGAACTTGGTAATTCCACTCCTGTCTACACCACATTTCAATTTACTGAAATACCAAATTGGGTTACCGTAGATGATTCCAAGATCAATCAGGTTCAAGTTCTTGTTTCAGATGTAAATCTCGAAAATGAGACGAGTAATCCACACCTTTCTGCCACTTTAAAAAATAATTCTTTTTTTTCTATTCCCGACATCAATGTCATTGCTATTTTATATGATGAAAACAATAATGCCGTATCAGCCAGTAGCACTTATTTAGACACAATGTCAGGAGAAGAAGCAAAAGTAGTTGATTTTACCTGGCCTCTGCCATTCGTGGAGAAAATCATTACCAAGGAAATACTTCCAGTTTATAATATTTTTTCAGTTAAATTAAAGTAATTAGGTTAAGATAATGGCAGAAAAGGTCTTGAACAGAATAGATTGGATGCTCGTTTTTTTTATTGTGCCGATAATTTCAGCTGGTCTTTTTACTATGAAATCTTTTGCTCCACTTGAAGAAGGGGGGAGTTTTTTTGATAAGCAGATTATTTGGGTTATTGTATCTTTTCTTGTTTTTTTTATTTTTTCTTTCATTGATTTTCGTTTTTTAAAACGTACAGATGTTTTAGTTTCTCTTTTTCTCTTTCTCTCTTTTATTCTTCTTTTACTTTTTATTTTAGGTCAAGTATCTCATGGAGCTAAAAGCTGGTTTAATTTTGGTCTTTTTTCTTTTCAGCCCGCCGATACAATAAAATTGATTCTGGTGCTTATTTTAGCTAAATATTTTTCTCGTCGGCATGTAGAAATAGGAGATATCAAACATATACTCATCTCTGGTTTTTATGCTTTTTTGCCCTTTGTTTTGGTCTTATTACAGCCAGACTTTGGTTCTGCTATGATTATATTTTTTATTTGGCTTGGAATGGTGCTCGTATCTGGTATTTCTAAAATGCATTTATTTATGGTTTTTCTATCTGGAATTTTAATTTTTGTATCATTTTGGTTTTTTATTTTTGCGCCATATCAAAAAGCACGTATTTCTAATTTCATTAATCCACTCGCTGATATTCATGGTTCTGGTTATAATGCTTTTCAGTCCACTATTGCAGTGGGCTCAGGACAAGTCTTGGGCAAAGGTCTGGGTTTCGGCACTCAATCTCGTTTAAAGTTTTTACCAGAACCGCAGTCTGATTTTATTTTTGCATCTTTTTCTGAAGAATGGGGTTTTATAGGATCTGTTACACTACTTTTACTTTACTCATTGGTCATTTGGCGAGTACTCGTGTCTGCTTCTTATGGTGCATCAAATTTTGAAATACTTTTTGGTATGGGCATTGCTATTCTTTTTATGAGTCATATACTCGTCAATATAGGGATGAATTTAGGACTACTTCCCGTGA
Source organism: uncultured Candidatus Saccharibacteria bacterium (assembly GCA_964355475.1). Lineage (GTDB taxonomy): Bacteria > Patescibacteriota > Minisyncoccia > Phycocordibacterales > UBA9973 > UBA9973. Next base: position 12,864 of record CAYHDS010000007.1, on the reverse strand, counting down.
CAGGAATACCGATTCCTTTTATGAGTTATGGCGGATCGCACTTGCTTACTGAATTTATGGGTTTGGGTATTTTGATGAGTATGCGTAAATATGGGAGGTCGGTGCATAGAGATGATATGAAAAATGAATTTTTAGGAGCTTAAATTTAATATGCAAATAATTGATGGTAAAAAAATACGTGAGAAAATATTAGAAAAAGTAAAAAAAGAAGTAGCTACTTTATCTTTCGAGCCTGTGTTCTGTGATGTTTTAGTGGGGGAAGATCCAGTATCTATGCAATATGTAAAAATGAAAGGCAATACTGCAATTTCTGTCGGTATTAATTTTCACAATGCATTTTTTCCTTCCACTATTACCACCGAAGAATTAGTAAAAGAAATTGATAAATTAAATAAGATACCCAATATGTGCGGTATTATAATTCAACTGCCACTTCCTGTTTCAATCGATCGTCGCATCATCCTTGATGCAATAGATCCTAAATTGGACGTAGATTTTCTCGGAAGTGTGGCTGGTAATAAATTTTATAATGGTCAGGCCAAAAGAGGTTTTCCAACGGCCTTAGCCTGTATGGTTATTTTAGATTCACTCAATTTAGACAATAATCCTTCGACTTCGCTCAGGACAAGAAAAATAGTGGTATTGGGTCAGGGAGATTTGGTGGGTAAACCAATTACTGCCTTACTTAAATCGAGAGGATTAAATCCCATCATCATTACAAGCAAAACTCCCGCTCGCGATGCTTATGGCATGACTATTGCCAACAGAGAAAATAAAGAAAATTTAATAAAAGAAGCGGATATTATAATTTCTGGTATTGGTAAAGGAAAATACATAACAGGTGATATGATTAAAGAGGGTGCAATTCTGATTGATGCTGGTACTTCAGAAAGTGATAGTGGAATAATAGGGGATGTGGATTTAAGGTCTGTGTCTGATGTAGCAAGTTTTGTTTCTCCAGTTCCCGGGGGAGTTGGCCCCGTAACTGTTGCTATGTTATTAGAGAATGTATTATATGTAGCGAAAAGTATTTCTAAAAAATGAAAAAGTTTTTTATTACAGGTGTTCCGGGTGTTGGAAAATCTAGTGTCGGAGAAAAATTGTCTCTTAAAAATATTTTTGTGATTGATATAGATGCAATTGATGGATTGTGTCAGTGGGTAAAAAATGACACACAAGAAGTAGAAAAATGGAGCCCAGGTATGAATGATGAATGGTATAAAA
>CAYHDS010000007.1:4267-11540 GCA_964355475.1 uncultured Candidatus Saccharibacteria bacterium | reverse complement strand
GACACACAAGAAGTAGAAAAATGGAGCCCAGGTATGAATGATGAATGGTATAAAAATCATAAATATATTTGTGATAAAGAAAAACTTATTAATTTGATGAATAATTATCAAAACACTGTTGTGGTGGTAGGTATGCCATCAAATCGTTATGAATTATTAGATTTATTTGATAAAGTCTTGCTTCTTCAAAGCAAAGAAGAAACTTTTCTTCAAAGATTAACTGAAAGGACTAATAATGATTTTGGTAAACATATTTCCGATAGGGAAAACATATTGACTTGGTATAAAAATTTTGAAGAAAAAATATTAAAAAATGGTGCTATTTCTATAAATGCTGATTGTCCACTTGAAGATATTGTCAATGAAATTTATTCCAAACTATAAAATATACTATTTCAGCCATGGCGTAAATAGGGATGATCATGTATAATTGAAGATATGAAGACTAAAAATTTTTATTATAAAGGTATACGAGTAAATTCTTTTGGTTTACCGATTTTTACAAAATACAGAAAAAGCCGTGTAAAAATAAAAGACAGAAAAAAAGCTTTTTATCATTATACTTTCATTTCACCTTTTAAAAAAGATGCACCAAAAAATCTTATAGTTATGTACGATATTCCTCATGATTTAAAAAAGGAAAGAGATTGGTTTCGTCGTCAGTTAATAAAATTTGGTTATATTATGATACAAAAAAGTGTCTGGGTCGGACCATCGCCATTGCCAAAAGATTTTCTTTATTATTTGAAAGAAATAAAAATAGGGGACAAGTTTAAAACCATGAAATTAGCAAAATCTTATGATTCATCTATTTCAGCCATGGCGTAAATGATTATTGATTAAATAATATGATTATATTAAGTTACATATTTTATTTTATAGCATCCACTTTTTCTTCTCTCCAAATAAGATGGTTGACAAAGAAAAAAAATTTAAAATCAAACGAGCAAATTCATTTTTTATTTCAGGTTATTTTTATACTATTTTTAGGTAGCTTAACTTTTCCGCTCTTTAGCCGATTTTATTTGACAGGAAATTATTTCCATCTTTTTCTTTTGACTTTAATTTCCGGGATTTTTGGCACGGGATGCAACCTCTTGAGTATTATGGCCCAAAAACATTTAGATGCGAGCGTCACTAGCATTGTGGGTAATATTTATACTCCTATAACTATATTTCTTTCATCGCTTTTTCTACGGGAAGGATTAACTAATCTACAGGTAATAGGAACGATATTGCTCTTAACCGCTATTATTATTGTTTCAAAAAAACATAGAACTGAAAGATTTACTTTTGATAAATATTTTTTATTTACGGTCTTGAGCGGGGTACTTTTGTCGATTTTATTGGTAGCGGAGCGAGCACTAATGAAAACCACCGGTTTTTCTGCAGGTATTATTATGTCTTGGGGATCACAAGCATTCTTTTTAGGATTAGTAGTTTTATTTACTAAAAGTAAAAAAATTTACACTAATGCAGAAATTTTAGGAACTGGAATAGTCAGATTTTTAGGCGCTACTTCTTGGGTAATCCTTGTTTACGTCGTTGGCAATTTGAGTCTAGTTTCCTCTATTACTACCTTCAAAGTCATAGTGGTCTTTATTACTGCCGCAATATTTCTAAACGAAAGGGAAGATATGCCTCGTAAAATTTTCGGTAGCATTATTGCAGTATTGGGTTTACTTCTAATGAAATGATAAAATAACAATATGAACGAAATGATTTTTTATTTTTTTTATAATTTTGCCCATCAGTCTATTTTTGTAGATAAGCTGATAATTTTCTTTGCGCAGACTTTTCCTTATATTGTCGCAATATTAGCTGGACTATTTCTTCTTTTTCATCATGAAATTTTTAAGGCGGACAATACGATTATAATTTTAAAACAAAAATATAAAGAAATATTTTCAGTTTTTCTCTCTGGTGGATTAGCTTGGATTTTTTCTAAAATATTGAAATTTTTATTTCATACATTAAGACCTTTTGAAATTTTTCCGCAGGTGCAGTCTCTCTTTCCAGAGAATGGATATGCTTTTCCTTCTAGTCATGCCACTTTTTTTATGGCTTTAGCAGTAGTTTTATTTTTTAATCATAAAAAAGCTGGATACTTCTTTATGTTTTTTGCTCTTTTAATCGGTATTGCACGGATTATGTCTGGAGTGCATTTTCCAATTGATATTCTGGGTGGTTTCGCATTGGGAGTAATAATTTCTTTACTAGTTCGTTTTCTTTATCTTAAATTTGCATATTCTAATAGAAAAATGTAGAATACCCCTATATTTATGTGGCGAAAAGTTGTTTTAGCTTTAATAATTCTTATCCTAGTTGGGGGCATTGCTTTCTTTGTTTTTAAGTCTGAACCCAGATTAAATAATAATTTTGAGTCCTCTCATTCATTTTTTAAGAAATTTCCATTTCGTCTTGGGCTCGATCTCTCTGGTGGTAGTCATCTTATCTACAAAGCAGATGTATCGGCCCTAGAGGGTGCAGAAGTGGCAGCGTCTATGGAAGCCTTGCGTGATGTCATTGAACGAAGAGTAAATTTATTTGGAGTTTCTGAGCCGGTGGTGCAAGTGCAAGAAAGTGGTTTTGCTTTGGGAGGAGATGAAAAATTAATTGTTGATTTGCCAGGAGTTACAGATGTTGAAAAAGCGACAGAGATGATCGGGCAAACTCCACTCCTTGAATTTAAAACCGAAAGACCAGCAGGTTCACCCCAAGAAGTCAAAATAGGTGCAGACGGCAAAGCGGTTTTAGATTTTTCTTCACAATTTATTAATACTGAACTCACGGGTAGATATTTAAAGAAAGCGACGCTGGAATTTGATGCTAACACTCGCGAACCAAAAGTTGGTTTGCAATTTGATGATACAGGGACAAAGCTTTTTGCTCAAATTACTAAAGCAAATGTCGGCAAGATGGTTGCCATATATTTAGATGGTTCTCCTATTTCTACTCCCGTAGTGCGAGAAGAAATTACTGGCGGTCAAGCTAGTATTTCTGGAAATTTTACTCCCACCGAAGCGAAACTTTTAGTTGGACGACTCAATTCTGGAGCATTGCCTGTACCTATCAGCTTGCTTTCAAGGCAGACCATTGGGGCCACTTTGGGTGATAGTGCAATGAATGCTGGAGTCAAAGCCACTATTATTGGATTTTTATTGGTTGCTTTATTTTTGATACTTTGGTATCGCTTACCCGGACTTATCGCCTCTATTTCTCTTCTGATTTTCATATCAGTAATGCTTGCTCTATTTAAACTTATTCCCGTTACCCTTACGGCGGCTGGTATCGCTGGTTTTATTATTTCGATAGGTATTGCAGTCGATGCTAATGTTCTTATTTTTGAGCGTGTTAAAGAAGAATTACGTTCTGGGCGTACCATTGTCGACGCAATTTCTTTTGGTTTTTCTCGAGCATGGCTTTCAATTCGTGATTCTAATATTTCAAATATAATTACTGCGATTATTCTCTTTTGGTTCGGCACTTCTCTTATTAAAGGATTTGCCTTGACGCTCGGTATGGGAGTTCTCGTCTCTATGTTCTCAGCGATTACCATAACACGGGTTTTCTTAGGCGCAATTAGTTTTATAGGAGAGAGTAGGGTCGCTCGGTTTTTGTTTTCTAGTGGATTAAGTAAATAATTAAAAAATATTATGTTTATCATTAAATACAAAAAAATATTTCTCGGGCTTTCTGTCTTTTTGGTATTGCTTTCCCTATCTTCCCTTTTTATTTTTGGAGTAAAAGTGGGAATAGATTTTAAAGGAGGAGCGTTAACAGAAGTAGTATATAAGACGGAGAGACCAGAACAATTGTTTTTAAATCAAAAATTAGAGTCTTTAAACTTTGGCTCTATGTTATTACAACCGACTGGAGAACTTGGATATATAGTAAAATCTCGTGATTTAAATGAGGCCGAACACAATCTTCTTCTTAAATCTCTATCTTTAGATGGGAAGAATAGTCTTACCGAAGTTAGTTTTAATTCTATTGGTCCTTCTGTCGGTCGTGAATTGACGAAGAAAGCAATCGTAGCAATGATTTTAGTGTCTTTGGCCATTATATTATTTATTGCTTTTGCTTTTAGAAAAGTTTCTCGCCCAGTTTCTTCTTGGAAATATGGATTTATAGCTATCGTTACTTTACTTCATGATGTAATTATTCCAGCGGGTCTTTTTGTGATGCTATCTCATTATTACGGAGCAGAAATGGATACTCTTTTTGTGGTAGCAGTTTTGACTATTTTGGGATTGTCTGTTTCAGATACAATTGTTATTTTTGATCGTATTAGAGAAAATTTGAAAAATGTTTCTGGGATGAATAAAATAAATTTTAGTGAAATAGTTGGTCATAGTGTGGAACAATCTTATGTCAGATCTATCAGTACTTCTCTTACTGTTATTTTAGTGCTTCTTGCCTTGGTATTTTTTGGTCCAGTAACAACAAAGTATTTTGCTCTAATGTTAACTGCTGGTATGTTTTTTGGCACCTACTCTTCAATTTTTCTAGCTTCACCGCTTCTTGTCTTAATAGAAGAGTGGCAAAATAGGAAAAAATAAGCTTGTTTCTTTATCCTCTCAAGTGGTATAATTTTAGAGTACATTTATTATTTAATGATTGAATTATATGAAATATATTTTTATCGTGCTAGGAGTAGTAGTTTTATGGGGAATTTATTTTTTTAATCGTTTTATTTCTTTACGTAATCGCGTAGAAGAAGCTTGGGCAGATATTGAAGTGCAGTTGAAGAGAAGATATGATTTAATTCCTAATTTAGTTAACTCTGTTAAGGGTTATGCCACTCATGAGATGAGTGCTTTTGAAAATGTCACTAATGCCCGAACCCTTGCTATGGGAGCGTCGGGTCCGACTCCAGCGCATGCGCAAGCCGAGAATATGCTCTCAGGAGCTCTCAAATCTATTTTCGCCCTTGCGGAAGCTTATCCAGATTTAAAAGCAAATCAAAATTTTCTTTCTTTGCAAAACGAGCTTTCTGATACGGAAAATAAAATTCAAGCTTCTCGTAGATTTTATAATACCAATGTTCGTGATTTGAACATTTCTGTTGAGAGTTTTCCTGGAAATGTTATTGCATCTTTATTTAGGTTTTCTAAAAAAGAATTTTTTGATTTAGAGGATGGTGATGTGGCGCAAAATCCTGTTGCCGTGAAATTTTAGGGTACAAATTATGATAACGCAAGAATTAATTGCATACATAAAATCCGAGTTAAATAAAGGGAAGACACGTGAAGAAATTCGGGTAATTTTACTTAGAGGAGGTGGGTGGTCTGAGGCTGATATAAGTGAAGCTTTCAGAACTGTTATGCCACTTTCAGATGCTGTTTTAAATATGGAACCAGTCTCTAGGGCACCCATAATTGCATCTTCGATATCTCCTATTATTAAAGCATCCCTCATGTCTTCTTCACGAGCTGAGAAATCTACACACAAAATGCCTTGGATAGCCATTGTTCTTGCTGTTTTGTTCGGTGCTTTTCTTTTTGTGGCTTTTTATTTCTATCGTCCACAAAATGCAATTTTACCCAGCAAAATGACAGAAATTTTTAATTCTATAATGATTAGAGTAAATAATTTAGTGCCTAAAAAAGAAACAATTCCTCCCGTAGTAGTGACAGAAGAAATACCCAAAACCCCAGTTGTCGTGGTAACAACACCCATCAATTGTGGTATTACAAACTCTCCAGATAGAAAAAATCCAAGCTCTTATTTAACCGACAATGCGCTCAAATGTCTCGGTGTAAGCGCGCTTAATTGTATTAATGCGGAAGGGACAATAAACGATACATTATTTCCAACTTCTTTTAAAATTATCGATAAAGATAATGTGTGTAAATTTGAATTGTCCTACAAAGAAGATAGCGCCTTGGTTGATGTTCAGGGTAAAAAATTAGCCTTGCGTAATGTCTCGTGTCCTTTATCTGTTGTGAAGACAATTGATGAGACCGACCCAAAGAATATTTTGTTTAAAACTGCAAATGTCAATAATCCTGTTGTATATGCTACTGACATATATTTTTATGGTACCTTGGGTTTATTTATGGAAAATAATTTTGATCAAAATAAAATAGAGAGGCTTGGATGTAATGGCACTTTTATTGGATCTATGATCGAAAGTTATAAATTAATGAAGTCCCCCATTTAATATTTTTTAGTTTTTTTATGGTAAATATTTATACGAATATTTCAAGGAATGTTACAAAAACTTGGATTTTAATGTCTTTATTTTTCATTGTGGTCATTTTTTTGGGATATTTTTTTTCTATTTATTATGGGAATCCAAATATTTTATATTTCTTTGTTATTTTTAGTATTTTGATGAATATTACTTCCTATTATTTTTCTGATAGAATTGCTCTTTCTTTGGCTGGAGCAAAACCTGCAAGTAGGGAAGAGCACTTTGTTTTATATACTACTTTAGAAAATCTTTCTATTACTGCAGGACTACCAATGCCGAGAGTATATGTTATCAATGATCCTGCGTTAAATGCTTTTGCAACTGGTCGAGATAAAAATCATGCTGTGGTGGCGGTGACGAGTGGGCTTCTCGCTGTTTTAGACAAAACAGAACTCGAGGGTGTCCTCGCTCACGAACTTTCTCATATAGGAAACAGGGATATGCTTCTTTCTACGGTGGTGGTTGTTCTGGTTGGTTTTATTTCGATAATTTCGGATATGTTTCTTCGTCATTTATTCTGGGGAAGGTCCAGAGATAATGGCAAAGGAAATGCTGTGTTTTTAATTGTCGGTATTATTTTATCTATTTTAGCGCCGATTTTTGCTTTGCTCATTCAGCTTGCTATATCTCGCAAACGTGAATTTCTGGCCGATGCCTCAGGGACGTTACTCACTCGCTATCCCGAGGGATTGGCAAATGCCTTACGAAAAATTGAACAATCTGGCCAGCCAATGGCTCGACAATCGAGCGCCATTGCTCATCTTTATATTGCAGATCCTAAAGGAGAAAAAAGAAGTAAAATAGGTCAAAAAATAAGCTCACTTTTTGCTACACATCCCCCGATCGAGCAAAGAGTTCAAGCTTTGATTGGCAAGTAAGCTCTGTTATACTCTTTATATGGATCCCGTACGAAGTCCTTTGGTTAGTTGAAGTCACGGGAGTAGCATAAATGTTTTGTTTTTATAGTCGTTATTAGTATTTTAACTACGGAAATCTAAAGATTTCCTACTTTGTACGGGATGGATATTAAAGATGTAGAAAATTTGGCAGAATTGGCTAGATTGGAACTCTCAA
>CAYHDS010000007.1:0-4167 GCA_964355475.1 uncultured Candidatus Saccharibacteria bacterium | reverse complement strand
ATGGATATTAAAGATGTAGAAAATTTGGCAGAATTGGCTAGATTGGAACTCTCAAATGCAGAAAAAGAAAAGATTCTAATTGACATAGATAGTATTTTAAAGTATGTCAGGCAGATTGAAGAAGTAAAAATAGGGGAGACAAAGTCAGATTATAAGGTCTATAATGTTTGGCGAGAGGACGTAACAGAGCCACGTGAATTCTCGAGAGACCTTATATTAGAACAATTTCCAGATAAACAGGATGGTTTTTTAAAGGTGAAAAAAATTCTATGATTGATTTAAAAAGTTTAACAATAGAAAAAGCGCATGAAGCAATGAACAGTAAAGAATATACTGCCAGAGAATTAGTGGGGGAGTATTTGAAAGCTATAGAAGAGAGGAATAGGGAACTAAATGTATTTTTAGAAGTTTTTGATGACGTACTTATTCAAGCAGATAGAGCGGATAAAAAATTTCAAGATGGTACCGCTACTCTGATGACAGGTATACCCGTAGCTATTAAAGACAACATATTATTTAGTGGACACACTGTTTCTGCTGGGTCAAAAATTTTGGAAAATTATAAAGCAACCTATGATGCTTTTGTTATAAAAAAATTAAAAGATGTCGGTGCCATAATTATTGGCAGGACCAATATGGATGAATTCGCAATGGGAGTTTCAACTGAAAATTCTGCTTATGGAGTTACAAAAAATCCTCACGATATAAATAGAGTGCCAGGTGGTTCTTCAGGAGGTTCTACTGCTGCGATTGCAATAAATGGAGCTTTGGTTGCCCTGGGTTCTGATACGGGTGGTTCTTGTAGACAGCCAGCTGCTTTTTGCGGAGTTGTGGGTTTTAAACCTACTTACGGTTCCGTATCTAGACATGGATTAATATCTATGGGTTCTTCGCTTGATGTTATAGGTTCGATTGGAAAAAATGTGGCTGATGTTGAAATTCTTTTTAATACGATAAGAGGATTAAATGATATGGATAGTACATCTATTTCGGAAAACTTTTTTGAAAAAAGAGTAAATAAAAAAATAATTATTGGCATACCAAGAGACATTCTTCAGACGGGTGTAGACGAAAGAATTCTCACTAATTTTAATGAAACTATTAAAAAGTTAGAGAAATTTGGATGCGAAATAAAAGACATAGAGCTTCCTTATGTTAAATATACTGTGCCCTCTTACTATATCGTTACTCCAGCAGAAGTTTCTGCCAACATGTCTCGTTATGACGGGATTAAATATGGTCAAAGCTTGGAGGGTGAAAATTTAAGAGATGTATATATGAAGAGTCGAGGAGTTGGTTTTGGGGTAGAAGTTCGTCGTCGTATTTTAATTGGTACTTATGTACTTTCACACGGCTATTATGATGCATATTACAATAAAGCTACTTTAATAAGAGATTTAATTAAAAATGATTTTAAAAAGGCTTTCGAAAAAGTTGATTTAATTTTAACTCCAACAACTACTGGACCAGCATTTAAAATTGGAGAAAAAGTGAGTGACCCAGTGAAAATGTATTTAGAAGATATTTTTACAGCCCCAGCAAACATGACCGGTTTGCCAGCCATTTCTGTGCCGTCTGGTTTTGTTGAAGAAGATGGTAAACAATTACCTCTCGGCATTCAATTTATAGCTCCACATGGGAGGGAGGAACTACTTTTTGATATTGGTAAAAAATTTGAGAAAATTAGAGCAAACTAGATTATAATAAATATATGGATGTTCAATCACCACAATTATTCAACAGCAATTTACCCCCAGATACTGTTCTTGGTTCTAAATATTTGAATCCGGGTTATTTATTTGATAAAGAAGTTGGAATTTTGCACAATTTTTGGAATTTTGTTACAGATGGAAATACAATTTCAACCTATAAAACTATTTTATTTTTACTTGCAATGTTTTTTATTACAATTATTTTCTATTCTTTTGTAAGAATGCTTGAAATTAGAAGAAAAGAAAAAAAACATTTACAGCATGAAATAGAAGAATATGCTCATCATCAAACTGAGAAAGAAAAGAAAAAGACAGAAGGAGAAGTAATATCAAAAAATGAGAGATGGAGGCAGGTTTTACATTTATTGTTTTCTACTAATCCAAATGATTGGAAGCTTTCTATTGTTGAAGCAGATGCGATGCTTGAAATATTATTGGGCGAGCTTGGTTTCGTTGGAGAAAATTTGGGCGAGAAATTGAAATTAGCGGGGGAAAAGGGATTTCGCCCACTCAATAGGGCTTGGGAAGTGCATACCATTAGAAATAGGATAGCCCACGAGGGTTCTATTTTTGAATTATCACACCATGAAGCTAAAAGAGTTATCGCCCTATACGAGCAGATTTTTCGAGAGTTTGGGTATATATAAAATAAAGAATAAGATTTTTAAGGTACAGATTTTTGAAGTTTAAAAAATTCTGAAATTTTCACGCCGTCGCGCTCAAAACCCCCTAAAATCTTATTCTTTATTTTATGGTAATTTTTATTGCTTTTTTGTAAATTTTAGGTAGAATAAGTACTTATACATCGCGGGATAGAGAAGTGGCATCTCGCAAGGCTCATAACCTTGAGACGGCCGTTCGAATCGGCCTCCCGCAACAATCCCGCCACAGGCGGGTAGGTCGGCAGGTGACATGCCCCTTACTCATGTCTCCACCGACAATAAGAAAAATGTCGGCGTAGCTCAGACGGTTAGAGCGTGGGACTCATAAGCCCAAGGTCGGTGGTTCGATTCCACCCGCCGACACCCCTTCTTTGTAAAAGAGGAAATTGCGATCGTAGCTCAATTGGTTAGAGCACTCCCCTGTCACGGGAGAGGTTGCCGGTTCAAATCCGGTCGGTCGCGCAATACTGGACAGAGCACCCCCAAAGGGGTGTTTTGCGTTTGTGGTGATTGATTATTTTCCAGTTCTAACCAGTTTATTTTGAAGCTAGCTAGGAGCTAGCTAGGCAAGACCTAGCTATTTTTCTACCTTAAAAAATATGTTGAAAACAATAAACATCTCGGCTAATCTCGGATAAACGAGATGCCAATTTGGGAGTCTTTGAGAGAATTAATTTTTTGAAAATTGTAAAATGCTAAATTGAAAATTAAGGAGTAGCAACGACATTGACTGTTCTTAATACTTCAATCGCAGAATTGTTGCTACTGTCTGTGGTGTTGTAGTTAATAATGTATGAACCAACTACTGATGTGTCCACACTTCCACTGATGACTACGGGGACTGAACCATTCACATCATCTAATGCCGTTGCGCCCAATTCTTCGTAAACACCACCGACGACAATTTCAATTGTGGCTCCTCCATTTAAGGTGATGACTGGGGGAGTGGTGTCGAGAGTTGGTGTTGGGGAAGCTGAGGGGGTAGGTGAAGAGGTGACAGCTACTGCCTGACAATTGCCTGGTTCTGATGCCAATACTCCAGCAATCATAGAAACACAAAACGGAGCATTGCTTGTTTTATCATAGATTGTAAAGCCGACAGGTTTCTCGGCGCTTCCGATGGTTAAATTGTCTACCACTAAATTTGTCATATACACTACTCCATCTGCTACACTTTTTATTCCAGAAGAAAAAAATTCGACAGCGTATTGTCCGAAATCAGGAAGCAAACTTCCAGCATTTGCTTGCAAAGTTTCTATATTTGTAATTTTCAAATTAAGGTCTTGTATTGATTTGACGAGCAAAGGAGTAAGTTTGGAATAATCAATCATCCAAGGCGCTATCCCCAAGGCTAAGGAATCTATGCCATTGTCGCCATTGGTGGTGACCGCTCCCGGAAATATATTATTTAAATCTTGAGCGATGAATCCGGTCATTTTTTGCTTGCTGATATCATTGATGAAAGAGAAATCTTGCACATTGATTTTCAACAAATCCGCCAAGCCGAAAGCAGTCGGGGTGATATTATCTTTGATTCTTCTATCGGATGAAGTGTTGAAAGCGATAGTAGTGGCGGCATTTTGAGAAATACTGCCGATGACTGTGGCATCGGGTCTTTGAAAAGTAATCAATTCCGAAGCGGCTACTCCGGTATCGTTTCCAGCCAGAATTAATAGTCCATTGTTTTTTGTTGTTCCTGCCAGTGTATTGGCAATCCTAGCTGTAGGTGTGCCCGACGCTGGGGTTCCGGTGACATGCAAGATATTTGTCGGCGCTGCTATCCCGATGCCGAC
>CAYHDS010000006.1:16009-18096 GCA_964355475.1 uncultured Candidatus Saccharibacteria bacterium | reverse complement strand
CGAGAAACTTAATTATTATTTATCCACAGTGTCACCCTTGAAGGTTAACTGAACGGAAGTTTTTCCTGAAAATATATCAGTAGAGGAAACATTGAAAGACGACGAATTGTTTAAAGAGATTAAAACAGCTTGGGACAAAACTCCACAAAAAATAGAATTGAGTTCTGTTGGTATTGTGATTGCAATTACTTATCTTGAACAAATTACAAACCAAGCAATGAACATTGATATTTGGATTAACTGATATAAGATTTAAATACCATTAAGGGAAGAACTTTGAAGCTCCTCTTGTTGCAAAACCTCATAATTTAATGGCTTTTCAAAGTTAGATATTATCTTTTCAAGCTCCTTAAAGAACTTTATAAAGGGTTTTGAGTCTGATATCATTAAGGTCACAGCGATAAAACTGAGCACTCACAGAGTACTTTTATAATTATCCACAGTTATTGACTTGCATATCAAAATTGTGATACACTATGTATGTTCGAAAGAACATTAAATGTATCGCTTAAGGGCTCCGCAAGGGGTCCTTTTGGCTTTTTTAATCGCTAATTATCAATCTTTTTCTTAATCTCTAAAGGTATTTCTTTAGGCCAACAAATAAATTCTCTGATTTTTTTAATCTCAAATATTGGTACTTTTATATAGTTTAACTCAGATGACACCGTTCCGGTCGTGGCAAATAAATAAACATTTTTACCATCGCTTTTCAATTGAGATATGGGATCAACAAAATCACTATCTCCGCTCCAAAGTATAAAATTATCTACACCATTTTTATCAAAATCTAAAAGCATATCCCTACCTATTTCAACATCAAAATTACATTTCTTTTCTTCTATAAAAAGAGTTCCTTGTTTATTGAACTCTGTTAGTTTACTATTCAAAAATTCTATAGTTTCTAAATTAAATTTAGAAAGCAATCCCTTTTTGATAAAACTTTGAAGTAAGGAAGGAGAGTTTATTGGAATACTTGATGTGTCTATAGAAATTTGCATTAATTTAACTGGCTTAGTCCTTACATCGTATCCCATATTTTTAGAATCTTGAATAGAATTTATTGAAAGATTATTTCCTGCAAGAGTACCTTCATAGAGTTTTACACTTTGTATTGTATCAAATGAATCAAGTAGTTGTTTTAATCTTTTCAAATGTATATGCCAACCTAACTTTTCCTGCCAATGAATAACATTGGACCAGTCAATGTAAACATTACTTTTTTTAGAAAATATAATTTCTAACTCTTTGATAGTCTCTGGGAATATTTCAGCCAGTTTTTCTATTCTTTTGATTCGAGGAATAAACATATCGTAATTTTAGCACAATTTTATATAAAAACCATAAATCCCTTGATTTGATGGAATACCTGGTTCCAATCTCGTATAATTAGTTCACATTTTTGAGCCTTATTTTGTAAGTGTATTTTCTTGTAACCTCAAGAGATATTTTTATGATTTGGAACCTGATATAATAAAATTGTGAAAACATTCATAAAAAACCGTAACGACAAAAAGATTGCAGTCGTTGTAGAAGAAAACCCAAACTCAAAAGGTTTGGTTTTTGTCATGCACGGGCTTGGAGGTTTTAAAGAACAAACACATATTCAAACTTTTTCCCAAGCATTTAAAGAAAACGGGTTTACTACTGTTTTATTTGATACAACTCATACTTATGGTGAAAGTGAAGGTTTGTACGAAGATGCAACTATTACAAACTACTATGAAGATTTAGAAGATGTTATCAACTGGGCAAAAACCCAAACTTGGTATAAGGAACCTTTTTGGCTCGTGGGGCACAGTTTAGGAGGAATATCTACAGCTTTGTATGCTGAGAGACATCCAAATGAAGTTAAGGCTCTTGCGCCAATTTCAACAGTTGTGTCAGGAGAACTTAGTGTCGAAACAAAAAGGACACGTGGAATTTTAGATGAGTGGAAAAGAACGGGGTGGCTAATTTCAAACAGTGAATCAAAGCCTGGACTTGTGAAAAAATTAAAATGGTCAGAAATGGAAGACAGAATGAAATACGACTTATTGCCCGAAGCAAACAAATTAACTATGCCAGTATTATTAATAGTTGGAGATAAA
>CAYHDS010000006.1:3256-15909 GCA_964355475.1 uncultured Candidatus Saccharibacteria bacterium | reverse complement strand
ATAAATATCTTCTAAAGCTCGAACCGCATCGCCAGCGGCGATATTATTCTGATGATAGAGGACATTAGTGCAATCTCCAGCAGCCCAGATTCCTGATATTTCTGTTTTTTGATTCCGTGCATCAATTTTTATTCTACCGATTTCATCGAGAGGAACTACTTCTTTGGCAAAGTCAGTATTTGGGATTTGTCCCACTTCCACGAAAATTCCAGCTACTTTTAATTCTTTTACTTCACCTGTTTTGACGTCTTTATATACTAAACCCTCTACGAATTTTTCACCCCTTATTTCAAGGATTTTAGCATTTTTTATTGCTGACATTTTTGGATTTTTAAGGACTTTTTCAACCGTTATTTTATCTGCTCGAAAAGAATCGCTTCTATTTAATAAAATTACAGATTTACAATAAGCAAGAAGTTGAGCAGCAGTTTCAAAACCAGCATTACCTCCACCGATGACAGCCACATCCATATCAGAAAATAGGGGTCCATCGCAAGATGCGCAATAGGTAAGTCCTTTGTGTTCTAATTTATCTGCGTTTTTCGCCGTGAGTTGTCTACGTCCACTCCCACTCGCTATTAAAATTGTTTTTGTTTCAAACTCTTCATTGGTATCTGTCTTAACTAGAAAGTTATTTTCTTTTTTTGACCCTTCGGATTTCTCCGGGTCATCCTGAGTTTTGTCGAGGGATGAAATATTTATCACTTTATGCCCATCTTTCACCTGTAAATCTTCACCAACATTTGCCATAACATGCTTTTTGAAATTCTCTGCAAGCTCATTACCAGAAATAGAAGGGGTGCCTATCCAATTAAAAATTTGTTCAGATACGACAGATTGTCCACCCCACTCAGGAGTGATGAAAAGTGTTTTAAGTCTTTTGCGAGAAGCGTATACAGCAGCAGCGGCACCTGCAGGTCCACCGCCAATTATTATTAAATCGTAAATCATAAAAATAGTATATCATAAAACCCCAATAATTTTTATTTTTAAAAACCAGAAAATAAAAATCTAGTGATTTTAGAGGCTACGGAGGCGGGTAGCCGAGTCTTGAGCAAATTTTCAGTAGAAAATTATGTGTGCTCTAAAATTACTAGATTTTTATAGACCTAAACTTCTATTTCTTATTGCGTCGGAGGAATGCAGGAACAGCGCTCCAGTCATCTCCATCATCTTCTATGATTATTTCTTCTTCTTGTTTTTTTTCTGGCTTTTTCATAAAGTCGCTACTGCCGATAGTGCCATTTTGAATGCTATTATGTATTTCTTTTTTTACTTGAGCAGCGTTTTCTTCTTTTAATATTGGGCTACTAATTCCAAAAAGACTTTTTCTGGGAGGCATTTCTCCAGAGAAAGAAGTAGCAATGACGGTAACTTTCAATTCGCCCTTTTTTAAATTTTCATCTCTGATAGTTCCAAAAATAACTTTTGCGTCTTTATCAATTGATTCAGTAATTATTTTTGCTGCTTCTTGAATTTCGTGAATCGTAATATCATCTCCACCAGAAATTGCAAAGAGTACTCCTTTTGCGCCATGAATTGAAACTTCTAGAAGGGGAGAATTGATGGCCATTAAGGCTGCCTTCTCGGCACGCTTTTCACCAGAAGCAAGGCCGATGCCCATAAGCGCACTACCAGCTTCAGACATAACTGCTCGAATATCCGCAAAATCAACATTAATGATGCCAGGAGTAGTAATAAGATCAGAAATACCTTCTACTGCTTGCCTTAAAACATTATCACATTGAGCAAAAGCATCTTTAAAGTTAGTGTTTTTATCAGATAATTGTAGTAATTTGTCGTTCGGAATGGTTATAATAGCATCTACTTCTTTTGCCAATTCTTCAATACCTTTTTCGGCTATTTTCATACGCTGACTACCTTCGAAAAAGAAGGGTTTAGTGGTTACAGCCACAGTCAGTATGCCCTGTTCTTTGGCTGCGCGAGCGACGATAGGTGCAGCGCCAGTGCCTGTACCTCCGCCCATACCGCAAGCGATAAATATCATATCGGAACCCTTGATGACATCTTGAATTTCTGATTTAGTTTCTTCGGCTGCTTTTTTTCCAATTTCTGGATCCATTCCAGAACCGAGACCCTTGGTAAGATTTTTTCCAATATGAATTTTTTTCTCAGCGAGTGAGTGATGTAAATCTTGGGTGTCAGTATTCATACAAATAAAAGATACACCCTTGACCTTGCTATTAATCATATGATTGATAGCATTTTTCCCAGATCCACCGATACCGATGACCATAATACGAGCGAAACTCTCTATTGGTTGATTTACTTTTGGCATAGCTTTTTGTGGGTCTTCGGACTCTCTGAGTCTCCAGACTCGAATGAGTTATTTTTAATAAAAATGTATTTAACTTATATGAATCTATACTAGCACAAAATTTTAAAAAGCAAACTTTTAAAAAAGGCGCTAGACTTTAGGCTTTAGGCATTAGCTAGAGCCTAGAGCCTAATGCCTGTGTTTTTTTATGGCATTAGTTGTTTTAGGCTTGATTTTACACTTCTTTTTAAGTCTTTAAAGAATCCACCCAGAGAACCTTCGGAATAATTTTCGTTATCTTTGAGAGCTATGA
This sequence comes from uncultured Candidatus Saccharibacteria bacterium, assembly GCA_964355475.1. GTDB lineage: Bacteria > Patescibacteriota > Minisyncoccia > Phycocordibacterales > UBA9973 > UBA9973. The sequence goes on along the minus strand of CAYHDS010000006.1, from coordinate 13,318 downwards.
TGAGTCCGAGCGCAGTAAAATAAGCTGGGTCTCTTAATTTTGTTTTATTGTTGCCGAAAATTTCTGTTGTGCCCACTTTTGAAGGTAATTTTAGCGCAGATTTAGAAAGTTCTGACAGCAATGATATATTTGCTCCTCCACCGACAAATACAATACCAGCTGGTAAGAGTTCTGATCTTTTTATTTTTTTCAAATGATTTTCTATTAATTCAAATATGTCAGACAAGCGTGCTTCTACAATTTCGTCTAATTTTTTCTTTGAAACAATTTCTTCAATATTTCCCAATTTTAAACTCTCTGCATTTTCAAGTGGAATTTTCATTCCGAGGGCAATGTCATTTGTAATATCTGCTCCACCAATAGAGAAAGTATATATCGATGACAATAATCCATTTTCAAAAACTGAAATCGAAACTTTTTCTGCTCCAATATCAACCAAGGCTCCACCGACAATTTTTTGTTTATCGGATAAGGCAATATAACTAGCTGCCACTCCAGAGGGTACTATATCAATCGTTTCTACACCTATTTCTGCCAACACGGCGAGCAAATCTTCTAAATGCTGTACTGAATAAGTGACAAAAAGAGCCTTTACTTCAAGCTTATTTCCACGCATACCCTCAAGTCTGCCCAAAACTTCTTTGCTATCGAGTCTATAGGACAATGGCACTACCTGAACTACTTTTTTATTGCTTAAATTTAAATTTTCTTCACATTCTTCGAGTGCTTTGTTTATATCGAGATTGGTAACCTCACCATCAGCTTTAGTGATGATGGATATTCCAGTACCTATTTCACTTTTGAGCGTTGTACCCGAAATAGATACAAAAGCACGTTTGATTTTTATTCCACTTGTTTTTTCTGCCATCTCAACTGCTTTTCTCACAGATGATATTGCTTCATCCATATTGACGACATAGCCATGTCTTATACCCAAGGTCGCACTTTCGCCGACACCAATTATTTTAGGATTTTTTTCTCCCTTTTCGAATTCTCCCACTATGACTCTCGTCGTGCTTGAGCCTATATCTATTCCTATCGAAATGTTTCTGATCATATTTTTTGTAGTAAAATTTTTCTTTTTTTTCCATTATACTCCCATGTTGCATTCCTTTCAAATGGAGCATTCCGTGGATAACTAAAAAAAGAAGAAGTTCTCTATAATTTTTACTATAATTTTTGTTTTTATCTTTAGCTTCGTTTTTGATGATGCTTGGGCACAATACTATTTCTCCCTTTTGGGGAGAGAGTACGAAAGAGAGAATATTTGTTCCTTTGTCCTTTTTTCTATATGTTTTATTGATTTTATAAGAAGTTTTTTCATCAACAAAAGCGATAGAAAGATTGTAAGTCCTGCCTAAAATGTCATTTTTTACAGCTAAAAATGGCAGGCTTGGAATACGCGTGCTTGTTTTATTTATAATAGAAAATTCACTTTGCATTTTACTTATGAGTTGCGATTTTACCGAGTTTTTTCAATACCTCTATTTCTTTTCTCTTCTGGATTCTCTTGAGCGCGCTTTTCTTCGTTTTTAGTTTTGATTCTGTTCTTTCATTATAGCGAGAACCTTTTACTTTATGAATTATGCCAGATTCTTGGACCCTGCGAGAAAAACGACGCAATATGCTTGCATTGTTTTCGTTTGGATTTTTACTTACTTCAATTACTGTTTTTGCCATATGAACCTTAGAATATCATAAAATTTCTTTTTAGCAAGCCCACACACTTATTTTTAAATTGCACTAAAAGTGCGTTTGTAAAATTATTTTAAAATAAGTGTATGGGCAAGTCGGAACATTAAATTGACTTTTCGCTTTAAAAAGCTAATATATTTATATGGATAAGACAGGTAATTATATAACTGAAGAAAAAAGAAAAGCACTAGAAACAGAACTTGCTGACCTGAAAGGTCCAAAGAGAAAAGAAATTTTAAAAAATTTAGAATATGCAAAATCTCTAGGTGATTTGTCAGAAAATGCTGAATACCATCAGGCCCGAGAAGATCAAGGTAAATTAGAAGAAAGAATACATAAAATTGAGCAAATATTGCAATCGGCGCAAGTTGTTTCTGCTTCGGGTGGAGATGTTATACAGATTGGTTCAAAAGTTATAGTGCAAAAAAAGGGTTCTAGTGATAAAAAAAATTATGTTGTGGTGGGCTCGGAAGAAGCCAGTATGGTAGAAGGGAAGATTTCTAATAGATCTCCCTTTGGTGCGGCAATGTTCGGTAAAAGAAAAGGGGATGCTGTATCATTCGAGACTCCTAGTGGAATGGTAAATTATAAAATAATAGATGTATCTTAAAAATGTCTTCAATTGATGAAATCAGGGACATTAGAATAAAAAAATTAAAACTTTTAAAAAAGGCGGGCATAGATCCCTATCCTGCAAATTCCAAAAGAGAACTTTCCTTACAAGAAGCGATAAAAAACTTTGATACTTTAGAAAAAGGAGAAGAAAAATGGGTTTCTGGACGAGTAATGTCTCTTCGTGGTCAGGGAGCCATAATTTTTACCACTTTATATGATGGCACTGCTAACTTTCAAGGACTACTTAAAAAAGATGTCATTGGTGAAGAAAAGCTAAATTTATGGAATGATACGATAGATATTGGCGATTTTGTAGAAATACAAGGCAAGTTTTTTACTACACAGAGAGGAGAGAAGACCGTAGAAGCAAAAGATTGGCGAATACTTTCTAAGAGTTTGCGTCCTTTACCTGAGAAGTGGCATGGGCTCGTAGATGTCGAAGAGAGATTTCGAAAACGATATTTGGATATTTTAATGAATCCTGAGCTCAAAGATATTTTCATTAAGAAAGCGAAATTTTGGGATGCGACTCGTAAATTTTTACAGAAAGAAAATTTTTTAGAAGTAGAAACCCCCACGCTTGAAGTGACGACTGGTGGAGCTGAAGCCAGACCCTTTAAAACTCATCATAACGATTTCGACATTGATGTATATATGAGAATCTCTGTCGGTGAGCTTTGGCAAAAGAGATTACTATCGGCTGGTTTCGAACGTGTTTTTGAAATAGGTAGAGCATACAGAAATGAAGGTTCGAGTGGGGAACATACACAAGAATTTACCAACTTGGAATTTTATGTGGCTTATATGGATTATCTGCAGGGTATGGAATTTACTGAGAGAATGATTAAGAAAGTAGCACAAGAAACTTTCGACACGCTTCAGTTCAGTATTCATGGCCATGAAATTGATCTCTCTCCTAAATGGGAAAAAATTTCATACGTAGATACAATCAAGAAGATACTTGATATTGATATTTTGTCATCTAGTGAAAAAGAGATGATGAAAAAATTAGACGATATTAAAGTTAAGTATGAGGGCGATAATAAAGAAAGATTGACTGATTCTCTATGGAAATATTGTCGTAAGCAAATCGTTGGACCTACTTGGGTAATAGATGTACCGAAAATAGTGTCTCCGCTTTCGAAAACGAAAACTGACAATATGCTTCTCACTGAAAGAGCTCAGCTTGTTTTGGTGGGGTCAGAATGTGTGAATTGTTTCTCTGAATTGAATGATCCCATAGATCAAAAGGAAAGATTTGAAGTGCAAAGTAAATTGATAGAAAAAGGAGATGAAGAAGCTATGATGCCTGACAATGAATTTGTAGAAATGCTTGAACACGGTATGCCCCCAGCTTTTGGTTTTGGTGGGGGAGAAAGATTATTTGCTTTTCTAGTAGATAAACCACTTCGCGAAATTCAACTCTTTCCATTAATGCGACCTAAAGAAGAATAAACTATATCAAATACCAAGGGTTCCCCTTGGTATGGTTAAAAAACGACAAAGCCCCTTCAAAAGCAGAGCTGTCGTTGGGGCTTTATGGCGTATTACGCCGATACTTATATAAAACAATGTACTAATCGTGTGGCCGCCGACGTGGCTGTGTCGGCGGGTAGCAGGCGGTACTAGTTTCTTGGTTTCAAATTAAATAGAAAAGATGAAACCAGAAGCATGATCGTACTACACACCGCCTTCACAATTCTGAACGGGATTGAATCATCGGGGCGCGGGAAGAACAGTCCCGTGAAGATACCGTATGCTCCCAACCCAGTTGCGAACAAAATCACAAGCGCAACCAGAACCTGTTTAAACCCGAAGCTCTTTTTCACTGGGACATCTCCGTTTTTGTCCAGTTTTTACGCTGGAACGTGGAATAACTCTTTTATATTTTTACATCATATTTTACTTTTTGGCAAGAGTCTGTTGAAATGTAGATTTTTTAAGTTATCCACAGGGAGAGCTTGGTGTTATTTAAAGGCGTGGAATATAATGTATATCAAGTGGGAAAAAGTGGGAAATCTGTTGATAAAAAAAATTATGCTCATCGGCGAATACATACATACGATAGATACCAAGAATAGAGTTTCTTTGCCAGCAAAATTCCGAAAAGAGATGGGCAAAAAAATTATCATTACCACTGGATTAGATAATTGTCTGTTCATTTTCACAATTAAAGAATGGGAAAAAGTTTCAAACAAACTGTCGAGCTCTACTGCTGATTTATCTTTTCTTTCTGTTGATCAAAGAACTTTCAATAGAAATATGTTTGGTCAAGCATCAGATATAGAAGTGGATTCGATTGGAAGGATTTTAATACCAGACTATTTGAAAGAGAAAATAAAAATTACAGGCAAGGTGGCATTAATTGGAGTCCAAGATAGAGTCGAAATTTGGAACGACAAGGTGTGGTCAGAGTTTAAAAAAGTTGCGGAATCACAAGCAGAGGGTTTGGCCGAGAAGTTAGGAAGTAAAGGAAATCTTTGAAAATATAATTTTTGGGGCTCGGATTTTTAAATATTAAATATTAAAATCCCTTAGTTCTTGGCTTTTAGCCTCGAAATCCCCAAAAATTGTGTTTGCAAAGATTAGCAAAACCATATGAACAGCATTCACAAGACAGTTCTTTTAAATGAAACAATAGAAGGTTTAAATTTACAGCCTAAAGCAATAGTTATTGATGGCACATTGGGTGGGGGAGGACATTCAATATTCATTTGCGAAAAATATCCGAATATAAGAATAATTGCCCTTGACCAAGATAAGAGCGCATTTCTAAAAGCTCAAAGTAAATTTAAAAGCTCTAAATATAAAATTTCTTTTGTAAATGAAAATTTTAGAAATATCGACAAAGTTTTACAAAAAGAAAAAGTAGAAAAAGTTGATGGAATAATTCTAGATTTAGGATTATCTTCAGATCAACTAGAGAATTCTGGACGGGGATTTTCTTTTATGAAGTCAGAGCCCCTGCTCATGACCATGAAAGAAAATCCCTCTTCAGAAGATATTACGGCACTTGATGTCGTCAATACTTGGGAAGAGAAAAACTTAGCTGATATTATTTATGGCTATGGAGAAGAACAATTTGCGAGGAGAATAGCGCGAGGAATAGTCGAAGCTCGAAAAAAAGAAGAAATCAAAACAACTTTTGATTTAGTAAAGATTATCGAGAATTCCGTGCCAAACTTTTATCGCAAAGGAAGAATAAATTGTGCTACGAAAACTTTCCAGGCACTCCGCATAGCAGTCAATGATGAATTGGGAGCATTGGGAGAAGGGCTCACAAAAGGTTTTGATGCATTGAAGACTGGAGGAAGAATGGCGGTAATAAGTTTTCATAGCTTAGAAGACAGAATTGTTAAAAGATTTTATAAAGAAAAACAAAAAGAAAGAAAGGGAAATTTAATAAATAAAAAACCAATAACACCAAGTAAAGAAGAAATAATAAAAAATAATCGATCACGAAGCGCAAAACTAAGAATTATATCCCGATTATAATCGCGGATCCACGACTAAGGTCGGGAGAAAAAATATAAAAATGAGACAAGCAAGTTTAAAATTGAAGATGTATATGGGTAATGTAATTATTATTGATAATAATAATTTACAACATCGTATCTTTCATATTATTCTTATGTCTTTTGGAGCCTTGGCCTTAGCCTATATATTGATTTTAGGTAATATGGTTTTCAATATTATTGAACGTAGAAGTTTCGAAAAACAGGCATTGTCTTTATCAAATGAGGTTGGTGATCTCGAACTTGTTTATCTTTCCCTTTCTAATAAAGTTGATTTACCACTTTCTTATTCTTTGGGTTTTAAAGAGACCAAGCCTAAATTTGCTATTCGCCAAGCTCTCGGTTTAGGATCTTCTCCTCTTAGTTTAAAATTGGACAATGAAATATAGTTCTCTTTCCAGAACGAAAGTTTTATTATTTTTTATAATGCTATTTTCTATCATTCTTCTCACGAAACTTTTTTATGTTCAGGTTATTTATAGCAATATATATTCTGATAAGGCCGATAGACAGTATGCCACGCCCACAGAAAATATTTTCGAAAGAGGGGCCATTTTTTTTACTCGTAAAGACGGTACCTTAGTATCTGCCGCTATGCAAACAACTGGTTTTAAGATTGCTATCGTTCCATCTAAAATAATTGATGCTGAAGATACATATACCAAGTTACTAACTGTGACCAATATTGATCATGATGATTTTATTACAAAGAGTAATAAAAAAGCTGATCCATATGAGGAAATAGCAAATCATCTTTCAAAAAACGAAGCTGATGCTGTATCGGTTTTTAAAATTCCTGGAGTAAATATTTATAAAGAGAAATGGCGTTTTTATCCAGGAGAAAATTTGGCTTCACACACACTTGGTTTTGTGGGTTATAAGGGAGATGAATTAGGGGGGCGTTATGGACTGGAACGTCAATATGATCAAGAACTTTCTAGAAATAAAAATAATCCTTATGTAAATTTTTTTGCTGAAGTTTTTTCTAATATCAATCAAGCTCTTAGGGGTACAGAAGAACGTGAAGGAAATATCACTACCACGATTGATCCAGCAGTGCAGAGTTTCTTGGAGAAAAAATTAGAAAGTGTGGCGGAAATGTATCAAACAGATTCTATTGGTGGGATAATTATGAATCCCAAAGATGGTTCTATTTATGCTCTTGGTGTAAAACCAGATTTTAACCCCAATAATTTTTCAAAAGTAAAAAAAGCGTATACTTTTTCAAATCCATTAGTTGAAAATGTGCTTGAATTTGGTTCAGTAGTAAAACCACTTATTATGGCAGCAGCCATCAATGAAGGTGTAGTTACTCCAAATACAAAATATGAAGACAAGGGTTCAGTAATAGTTGAAAAAAAAGAGATATTTAATTTTGATAAAAAAGCGAGAGGAGTGATAAATATGCAAGAAGTGCTCAATCAATCGCTCAACACTGGAATGGTTTTTGTGGAGCAAAAACTAGGTAGGCAAAACTTAAAAAATTATCTTCTTGCTTATGGCATTAAAGATAAAACAGGTATTGATTTGCCAAACGAAACTAGTGGACTAGTTTCAAATTTGAATAGTCCAAGAGAAATAGAATTTGCCAATGCTTCTTTTGGGCAAGGTATTGCACTGACTCCTATAGAGATGATCCGGGCTCTAGCTGCGCTTTCTAATGGCGGTCTTCTCGTAACCCCACATATAGTGCGAGAAATAAAATATGATGATGGTACTTTTAAAAAAATGAAATACGAAAGTATTCCCACTAAAATTACTAAACAAACCTCCGATACCATAACTAATATGTTAGTTACTCTAATGGACAAGGTTATAAAAGGGGGAATTGGAAAAATAGATCATTATAGTGTAGCTGTAAAAACTGGAACTGCACAAGTTGCAGACGAAAAGAGTGGGGGTTATTATGAAGATAAGCATACACATTCTTTCTTTGGATATTTTCCTGCTTATGATCCAGAATTTATTGTTTTCCTTTATGCAGTGAATCCAAAAGGAGTACTTTATGCTGCGCAAACTTGGTCTGATCCATTTTTAGATATTACTAAGTTTTTACTTAATTATTACGAAGTTCCACCAGATAGGTAAATGAATCCCGTTAGAAATTCACTAAACGGGAAAAATTATAAAAAATTAAAACTAATCAAATTTCTGACGGGATGAAAGATATTTTTAAAAAAATTCTATATTATATTTTACAGATTGAGTCTAGATTAGTCCTTTGGAAATATAAACCAAAGATTATCGCTATTACTGGCTCAGTCGGCAAGACTTCTACTAAAGATGCAGTCTATGCTGTTTTGTCTACGGTAACTCATGTCAGAAAAAGTGAAAAGAGCTATAACAGTGAAATCGGTCTTCCCCTTACTATTTTAGGTTGTCCAAATGGATGGAATAATGGATTAATTTGGTTAAAAAATATTTTAAAAGGTTTATGGCTAATAATTGCACCACATAAATATCCCAAATGGCTCGTGCTCGAAGTCGGTGTCGGCAAAATGGGTGATATGAAAAGAACGGCGCTTTGGCTCAAAACCGATATTGTTATTATCACAGCCATTGGTGAGACTCCAGCGCATATTGAATTCTTTAATTCACGTAAACATTTAATTGAAGAGAAGAGTACATTGATAAAAACTCTTAAGAAAGATGGTTTGCTAATTTTAAATGCTGATGATGAAGCGGTAATCGAAATGAAACATAAAACCAAAAATCGTATTCTTACTTTTGGTTTTAGCGAAGGAGCGGATGTGTTGGGGTCAGCGGTAAATATTTCATATGATAATAGTAATTTATCTACAGAAACAAATATGCCACAGGGTATAATTTTTAGAGTGGATGTTGGGGGAAATAGTTTGCCTGTGGCCATTGAGGGAGTATTTGGGAAAAATCATGTTTATGCATCATTGATAGCATTAGCAGTTTCTAGCGGACTTGAGCTTAATATGATTGATGCTGTTAATGCTTTAAAAAATTATGATATACCACCTGGGCGCATGAGACTTCTTGCTGGCATGAATGATTCATTTATTATTGATGATACTCATAATTCTTCACCCTTTGCTTGTGAAAGCGCTCTGCAAACCTTGGGTGAAGTAAAAGCAAATAGAAAAATAGCCGTATTGGGAGATATGCTAGAGTTGGGCAAATATACAATTGATGCTCATAAAAATATTGGCAAAATTGCAAAAGAAAATGCAGATGTGCTTATTGTTGTTGGTCCACGAGCACAGTCCATTAAAGAAGGCGCTATTTTAGCTGGAATGACAACAGAAAACATTTTTGAATTTACAAATTCTATTTTAGCAGGAGAGTTTTTGGAGACTTTTGTAAAAAGGGGAGATCTCGTTCTTGTGAAAGGTTCACAGGGTATGCGTATGGAACGTATCGTGGTGACCCTGATGGCTCATAAAGAAGACAAAGAAAAACTTTTAGTTCGACAAGACAAGGAGTGGCAGAAGAGATAATATGTTAAGATTATATTATGCCAGATGAAAGATTTCCAAAAGTAAATAGAAAAGAAGGTCAAGCAATTACAAGGGCTTTAACCAAAAAGAATGATGGTTCCCCAGAAGGAATTCATGATGCTGGTGTTTTGGATACATTGGCTAATGTGCGCACTGTTCCAAGTCCTAAAATTGATAAAGAAAAAGCCCAAATTAGAACAAAAGAAGGATTTGAATTTGATTCAAATGAGGATTCTATTTTAATTCCACTCGAAAAAGGTTCAGTACAGTTCATGTTGTTTGATCTTCTTAAAAAGAAATATCCTCATTTAAGCCTTGGTTCAGGCCAGAGAAGAGAAGTTGACCGTGATTTTTATTTAGAAATTAAAGATACTGACCCAGTAATTTTAGGAATATTTTCTGATTTAATAGTTAAAGTTTTAGAAATGGAAGAACCTGACGACGCTCGCGAGGCAGGTTTTGCTCTAGAAGAAGGTGGTAAATTGGAGGTGGGTATTACTGATAGAAGTTACGCTAGATATTTACAGAATAAAATTTTTAAACAAAAAAGAAGTACTGATTTAGCTATTATGAAAGAATTTATGGACAATAGTCATGAACTTAACGGATTTCGTGAGCGTGGTATTGAACCATTAACTGATGAAGAAATTATTCAAATTTTAGAACAGGTAATTGAAAGAGTATTTAAGGGTAAAGAAATAGAATAAAAATATAATATAACGAGCTTGCGTATACTTTTAATTTTTGTGGTATATGGATTATCGTATACA
>CAYHDS010000006.1:0-3156 GCA_964355475.1 uncultured Candidatus Saccharibacteria bacterium | reverse complement strand
GGGGTTGTTTTTTTAATTAGCATTAGCACTTTTTAAGTTAATTTAATATAATTAAAGTATGGATAAATATAGGGGGATTTGTATTTTGTTAATAGTATTATCTTTTTTTATTCCATTCTTTGTGTTTGCGACATATCCACAGACATGGAAAGAAGCAACTGGTGAGGATCCATGGGTGGCCGAACAGAGAATGAGAGCAAAAAATGTACAACTGTATGTCGATGTTGCCAATAAAGTTTACAGTAGGATGCTTGAAGCCTATCGTTCAAGCGACCCCGATTTCCACCTTCTTGGTGGTATTTATCTTTCGAATAATTCTTGTGATTTCATGTTTTTTGGTAGTGGTTCTCCAGAGATGTCATTGGCAGATCGTCAATGCGCAAAACAACTAACACCTACGGAGTATAAAGATATCTATGGAGTAGATTTGTATTCTACAAACTGGTGGAAAGAAGAGCGTATTGGTCTGGCCTTAGGAGGTATACCTTTTCGTACTGTTGTAGGTACGGGGCATGTTGGAATTACTGATGGAGATATTTTTGAACAAATGTTGTCGAGGGGTGGCCGTGCTGAATGGCCTCTTGGTCCGAAGCTTGGAAATGCATATAACCCCAACCTTAAGTTACCAATTCCAGCTCCGACATGGGAAGAATATCAAAAATATGGCGATATGGAATCACCATATTTACCTATGTGGGCTGTAAGATTTAATTGGCCATATGTTGCTCCACCTATTGCATCACCAGCACCCATCGTCCAAAATCAAAATAATCCCACAACAAATAACAATCCATCTTCTAACACAACAAAAAATCCTTCTGTTACTCAAATAAAGCCTATTGGTCAAGCTGGTACGAAAAGTAGTGGTTGTTTCAAATCTCCAGATGGGAGCGTTCGTGCTCGGGGATTAGATGCTAATGCAGGACAATATTGTATTTATCTTGTTCAAACTACACCTGAACAAAAAAATAAAGATAAAGAACAAATGCGCAATGTTCTTGCAAAATATCCCAATTGGAATAAATGTGCTATGAACATAACCGAGTTAAGAAATGTTACAAAAAAGCTTGGATTTTTTGGAAGTCTTTTCTGGCAACCACCTCGATCCAGTTCAGCAAATTATGAACTTTACCAAAAATGCGCGGATGCAATATCTGTCTTGCAATATATTAATGAAAATCGTTTTGAGATTCATCCAGCTGTGTGGCTTTATGAAACAGGATTTTGGATTGGAATAAGCAAAACTGGACCCGTCTCTTGGCCACCCAAAAGATGTGACTCTTGTCCATCATAAAAACTTTTTGATTATGAAAGTTGGGCTCAGAAATTGTAAAAATTGCCAAAAAGATTTCACCATAAAATCTGACAACTTTGGTTTTTATAAAAAAATTGATGTTCCGCCACCAACTTTTTGTCCTGATTGTAGATTTCAAAGGCGTCTAGCTTGGCGCAATGATTTGAGTTTTTATAATCGTTCTTGCGACTTGTGTGGGAAAAATATAGTCTCTCTTTATCATAGCGAAAAGCTTCTCACTGTGTATTGCAATAAGTGTTGGTGGAGTGATAAGTGGGATCCAAAAAGTTATGGTAAAGATATTGATTTTTCTAGACCATTTTTCGAGCAGTTTCGTGAATTACAAGATAAAGTTCCTTTGATGGCTCTTTTTAATGATGACGGAGTTGGTAGTGTTAATTGTGAATATACTCAAAATACAACCTTTGCTAGGAATTGTTATATGGGAGCAATGAGTTGGTTTGTTGAAGATATAATGTACTACTATAGTGTGGGTGGACCAGAAACGAGAGATATAGTTGATTCCCTTCATATTTTTAATTACACACAAATTGCGTATGACAGTATCTTTCTTGAGCATTGCTATAACTGCAAAAATTGTTACCACTCTTCTGGGCTCAATGATTGTAATTTTTGTTATGATTGCAAGGGATGCTCGGATTGTTTTATGTGTGTAAATTTGCGTCAGAAAAAATATTGTATTTTAAATAAACAGTATACCAAAGAAGAATACGAAAAAATTTTAGAGAGTTATAAATTAGAAACTTATTCGGGTAGGGAAAAAGCGAAGGCAGATTTTTTGAATTTTCTTTCAAAGCAAATAAGAAGATTTGCCGATATAAGAAATAGTACCAATTGTACTGGAAATGGCATGTTGAACTGCAAAAATAGCACTAATTGTTTTTATGCCAGAGCATGTGAGGACATGCATTACTTATCAAGTGGTAATGAAATAAAAGATAGTTACGATTTGACACCAGCAGGCAAGAGCTCACAGTGTTATGAAGGACTTACGCCCGATCACGATTCCAAGGTGCTTTTTTCCATTTATTCTTTAAAAAGTCAGGAATTATCTTATGTAGAAAACTGTCATTCATCCAAATACCTTTTCGGTTGTTCGGCAATAAAACATGGGCAATATTGCATTCTAAATAAAGAATATTCCAAAGAAGAATACTTCATTTTGCGAGATAAATTAATTGAACATATGAAAAAAACAGGGGAGTATGGTGAATTTTTTCCTAGTGAAATGTCTAATTTTGGTTACAACGAAACTATGGCACAAGAATATTTTCCTCTTACAAAAGAAGAAGCATTAGCGAAGGGTTTCAAGTGGTGGGATCAGTTACAGAAAACTGTCAGTCAAGAAACTCTTAAGCCAGAAGAAATCCCTGATTCAATATTTGATGTAAGTGACTCAGTTTTAAATGAAATTTTAGTTTGTATAAAATGTAAACGAAATTATAAAATTGTGCAAAACGAGCTTATCTTCTATAGAAAACATTCTATTCCAATACCACATAAATGTTTTTATTGTCGCAACAGCGAGCGTCTAAAATTTGAAAATCCCCTAAAACTCTGGCACAGAAAATGTATGAAGGATGGTTGTCAGAATAAATTTGAAACAAGTTACGCACCCGATAGACTTGAAATTATATATTGTGAGAGTTGTTATAATCAAGAAGTTTATTAAAATTTTATTTTTTCTTAAAAATGTTATATTAGAAACTAAGTTTTCAATGGCCCTATCGTCTAACGGTTAGGACATATCCTTCTCAAGGATAGAATCGCGGTTCGATTCCGCGTAGGGTCACCAAGAGAGACATTCGCGAAATTAGAAATAAGGAGCGAGTTTTGTGAAG
>CAYHDS010000005.1:0-18296 GCA_964355475.1 uncultured Candidatus Saccharibacteria bacterium | reverse complement strand
TCATTGACGCTTTCAAGCTTTGTAAAAAAGAATTTGTAGTAAAGAGAATTTATCCACATGGAGATATCGCGACCTTAGAGAAAATGCTCATAGAAGATAAAGATAAGGATTATCGATATAAAATAATTGTTATTGACGGAGTTTTTTCAATGGAGGGTTACTTGGCCGAATTGCCAAAAATAAAAAATTTAGCTGATAAATATGGTGCAATGCTTTTTGTTGACGATGCACATGCTGTGGGTGTAATTGGAAAAAATGGAGCAGGTACTCCAGAGCATTTTAACCTTCATGGACAGATAGATATTATTTCTGGAACTTTTGGCAAGGCTCTCGGTGGGGCAGTGGGTGGATATATTGCAGGTAAAAAAGAAATTATAGAATTACTTCGTCAAAAATCTCGCACTTATCTTTTTTCTAATTCTGTGCCCCCATCTGTGGTGATGGCTTCCATCAAAGCTCTTGATTTACTTAAAGAAAAGAAAGAACTTTTAATACAAGTAAAAGAAAATGCAGAATATTTCAGAAATTCTGTCAAGAAACTTGGTTTCAATGTATTAGATGGTGTTCATCCTATCGTGCCAATAATGTTGGGGGATGCAAAAATTACCCAAGAATTTAGTAAAAAACTCTTAGAGCGTGAGCTTTTTGTCGTGGGACTTTGGTTTCCAGTCGTGCCCGAGGGTACTGCCAGACTACGTTTTCAAATATCAGCTGCACACAATAGAGAGCAATTAGATCAAGCCTTGAAAATTCTAGAGGAAGTAGGTACTGAAATGTCTATAATATAATTGATTGTATTGCCTTAATTTTTTTTGTATGTTATTATAAAGATGAAGCCAACGGGCTTTTTTCGTTTAATTAAGAAAAAATATGGATCCCGTACGAAGTTCATTTTATATGTTCTTCTGGGGAGAAAAATTTTAATCATTATTAATTTTAGGTAAAAATAAAAAATACTTTTTACTTCGTACGGGATGGAAATTAGAAATATAGCAATTATCGCTCACGTGGATCATGGTAAGACGACTCTTACTGATGCCCTAATGAAGCAAAATGGAGGACTCCAAGATGAAGGAGTATCTATGGATTCAAATGCGCTCGAAAAAGAGCGTGGTATTACTATTTATTCCAAAAATACCTCTATCTATTATAAAGATACGAAGATAAATATTGTAGACACTCCTGGTCACGCAGATTTTGGTTCAGAAGTAGAGCGCGTTTTGCGGGCCATTGATTCTGTGCTTTTGCTAGTAGATGCTGTTGAAGGTCCAATGCCTCAGACTAGATTCGTTTTAAAAAAGTCTCTTGAATTAGGTTTAAAACCAATTGTTGTGATAAATAAAATAGACAAACCTGCAGCTGATGCACACAGAGTGCATGAAGAGGTTCTTAATTTATTTTTTGAGCTCGGATGCAATGAAGAACAGGCAAATTTTGAAACTATTTATGCAATAGGGCGTGAAGGTAAAGCCTTTAAAACTTTGGGTGATAAATCCGAAGACTTGTCTCCACTGCTTGATTTGATTTTAGAAAAAGTTCCTAGAGCAGATTTGAATGTAGATGCAAAAATGTCTGCACAGGTTTTTAATTTGGGTTATGATAATTTTTTAGGTAGACTTGCCGTTGCTCGTATTTATTCTGGGTCAATAAAATTTCCTAGTCAAGTTTTCATAAAAGGGGAAAATGGCACGAGAACTGGCAAAATTACAAAACTTTTTTCGTTTGAAGGTATTACTCGCAAAGAAGTTGAAAGTGCGACTTCTGGTGATATCGTGCTTTTAGCGGGTATACCAGACATATATATAGGTGAAACTATTTGTGAAGATGAAAGTGTAGAAGCACTTCCACACATCGCTATTGATGAGCCAACACTCTCGCTTAATTTTTTAGTGAATGATTCTCCGTTTGCGGGTAAAGAAGGAAAATTTGTCACCTCAAGACAAATTAAAGAAAGATTAGAAAAAGAATTGGAAATCAATGTGGGCCTCAAGGTAGATTTTTCTCCAGATCAAGGAGAAAATAGATCTGGACCAAGTTTTTTCAAAGTTTACGGCAGGGGGGAACTTCACATTGCTATCTTGCTTGAAAATATGCGAAGAGAAGGTTTTGAAATGCAAGTGTCTCAACCAGAAGTTATTATTAAACATGAAGCTGGAGTCAAACTAGAACCCTATGAAGAATTAATTATTGATGTGCCGACAGAATCTTCTGGTAGCGTTATTGAAAAAATAGGAAAAAGGAGAGGCATTATGAAAGACATGATAGAGAAAGATGGCATTGTTCGTGTCGTTTTCGATATTCCCACTCGTGGACTTTTAGGCTATAGAGGTGAATTTATTATTGATACAAAAGGAGAAGGCATAATGTCTTCTAGGGTTACAGGTTTTAAAGAATATGCGGCGGAAATAAAAAAAAGGGAATATGGCTCAATGACTTCAATGATTGCGGGCAAAGCTGTGGCTTTCTCTCTTGCAAATTTACAAGAACGTGGTATACTATTTATTGAGCATGGAACCGAAATTTATGAAGGAATGGTAGTGGGTAATGTCTTAAAAGGAGACGAAATGGCAGTAAATCCCACTAAAGGTAAACAATTGACCAATATGCGTGCTTCTGGTACCGATGAAGCAATATACCTTAATCCTCCTTTTATTTTAACAATTGAGAGAGGTTTAGAAGTTATGAATCATGATGAGTATCTAGAAATTACACCAAAATCTGTTCGTCTTCGTAAGAAATATTTAACGGAGATTGATCGGTCTCGTGCTCTTCGAGCGTAAAATTTGACATTCGTGAAAGTGTGTGTATAATTAAAGAAACTTAAGTAAAGAATTTTGGAAATTTATGGCAACAATATCTTTTAAACCAAAACATATAACTAAAAAAATAACTTCGCATTTGGGCGAAAGGGCATCTGATGTGATAATGAATCGCTTTGGCTTGCTTGCTGACGGAGAAATACACACCCTGGAAGAAATTGGTAAGAAATATAACATAACTCGTGAACGTGTGCGTCAGGTTGAGGAAGCAGCCTTAAATTTAATAAAAAAGTCTGATGCTTATAAGGGCGAACAGGCTGTTTTTGACGAATTGAAATCTTTTATTCAATCATTGGGATCTATCGTTGCTGAACATGATTTGCTTCCACATATTTCTAAAGACAAAGCAACCCAAAATCATATTCATTTCTTTTTGGTATTAGGAGATGCTTTTAAAAAACATCGTGAAGATGAACATTTTCATACCCGTTGGAGTGTGGATGATGAAATTACTGACAAGGTCCATGATTCTTTGAAAAAACTTTTTGCTAGTTTGAAAGATGAGGATTTAGTTCCCGAGGCAGAAATGATTAAAATTTTTTTTGATCAATTAAAAGATGTTACTGAAAAATATAAAAATGAAGAAGTAGCCAAAAGATGGCTCTCAATGTCCAAGAAGATTTCCAAAAATCCGCTAGGAGAATGGGGCAAGTCTTCTTCTCCAAATGTCCATACTCGTGGAGTAAAAGATTATGCTTTTTTAGTGATGCGCAAACACGGGAGCCCCATGCATTTCAAAGAAGTAGCTGAGGCTATTAGTAAGACTTTTGGAAAAAAAACACACTATGCTACTTGTCACAATGAACTTATTAAAGATTCTCGTTTTGTATTAGTAGGTAGAGGTATGTATGCTCTTGCTGAATGGGGTTATAAAGCTGGTATCGCTCGCGAAGTAATACGGGATATATTGAAAAATGAAGGACCACTTTCTAAAGAAGATGTAGTAGATAAAGTAATGAAAGAAAGGTACTTTAAGAAAAACACTATTTTGATTAATTTGGTAAATCCAAAGTATTTCAAAAAGAATGCAAAAGGACTTTATATGATAGCTTAAAACTAATAAGAGAGTTATTCTTTTGTTTTTTTGTGTTTTTTGTATTAAAATATAGGCATGCTTGAAAGTTTAGTCTTTTTGCTTTATAAAATTTTTCTGGGTTTATTACCACTTTTGGTTGTTATTTTTTTGGGCTATATTGCTTTTAAGCTCTGGCTTCATTATGTACAACAAGATTTTATCTCTGGTATTGAATGGGTTTTACTAGAAATTATTCCACCACGTGACGTGCTTCGTTCTCCTAAAGCGATGGAACTTTTCATAACCAATGCTCTTTATCATTGGAGTATGAAAGGCGGAAAAGAAGAATATTGGCAGGGAGCGGTTTGGTTTTGGTTTTCTTTAGAAATTGTTTCTATCGAAGGTCAAGTGCATTTTTATATACGTACTCCTTCACGCATAAAAGAACTTATTGAAACTCAGATGTATGCCCAGTATCCACAAAGTCAGGTTAAGGTAGTAGAGGATTATACACTTGCTGTAGACGAAATATCTGAACGGAGCGATTGGCGAGGTTGGGGTTGTGAATTTGGACTTGCCAAACCTGAAGCTTTTCCTGTTAAAACTTATATTGACTTTGGGCTTGATGACGATCCCAAAGAAGAATTTAAAGTAGATCCGATTTCTCCCGTGATTGAACTTTTTGGTTCTTTACAAAAAGGAGAACAAGCTTGGGTGCAAATTGTTGTTACTCCATCAAAAAAAACGTATAAAACATCGGGGACTTTTTTTGGTAAACATGATTGGATAGAGGAGTCAAAGATTTCAATTAGAAGGTTATTATTTCCTTATGCTCGTCAAAATAAACGATTAGATGAAGAAGGAAAGTATACGATTGAATACCGCACCCCAGACTTTTTGAAAAATGCCATAGAGGGAGTCAGTGCCAAAACCAGTAAATTAGGCTTTGAGACTGGTATTCGACTTATGTATATCGCGAAGAAAGAAGCGTTCAATATGAGCAATAGAAGAAATGTGCGTTTGATTTTTCGTCAATATGCCAAGCCAGATTGTAATCAATTTGAACGTATAAATTCAGCTCAGGCAGATAGGTATAGTGGTATCTTTTCAGCTTCTCAAAAAACAATTATGAGGCTGGCCAATAGAATGCTCAATGAATATCGAGAAAGATCTTTTTTCCATGAAAAACTTCGATATAAGATTTTTTCTCAGCATTATTGGAATTGGCCCTTTCCTGGAGTTATGGCTCTTGATGGCGTAATTAAAGCTTATGTTCACTCTCAAACTTATATTTTGAATACTGAGGAATTAGCAACTCTTTGGCACTTCCCAGGTCAGATATTGAAAGTTCCTACACTTGAGCGCATCGAGAGCAAAGAAGCTTCTCCACCTACCAATTTACCTACGTAGTGTATGGAAAATCTTTCTCCAAATTTACAGGAAAACCCACTTGGACATCCGATGTCCAAGCATCAATCAAAAAGGATTTGGTTTTTTGTATTCAGCATAATTTTATTTTTTTTATTCATATACTTTTTATTTTTGTCTGCTCCAAGAAATTTTCCCAAAGGAATTATATTTAATATAGAACCAGGAAGTAGCTTAAGAGAGGTGTCTTTCAATTTGAAAGGTCAGCATATAATACGTTCGCGTATCATATTCGAAGCTTTTGCTATAATTTATGGCGGGGAAAAACATATTATTTCCGCCGATTATTTGTTTGAAGATAAAATTTCTGGCATTGCTATAGCAAGACGTATATCAAAAGGAGAACGACACCTAGCTCCAGTTAAAATTACAATTCCCGAGGGTTTTAATATATCTGATATTGCCGATATTTCTTCTCAAAAATTACCATATTTTAGTAAAGAAAGATTTTTAATTTCGGCAAAAGAATATGAAGGGTATTTATTTCCTGATACTTATTTCTTTTTTACAAATGCCAATGAGAAAGATGTCTTTAAATCTCTAAATAATAATTTTGAGAAAAAAATTGAAATTCTCCGAAATGATATAAAAAAAAGTGGCAAGGCTGAGAGAGACATCATCAAAATGGCATCTATTATCGAAAAAGAATCCAAGGGAAATTCAGATCGTGATATAATTTCTGGAATTTTATGGAAAAGACTCGCTATTGGTATGGCCCTACAAGCTGATTCTGCGCCCGAGACTTATCAAAGGAGAGGGCTACCAGAGAGACCTATTGCAAACCCAGGATTGGCCTCTATTAAAGCAGCAATTTATCCCAAATCTTCACCGTACCTTTACTATTTACACGATAAAGATGGGAATATTCATTATGCCAGATCATTTTCTGAACATAGAGCTAATATAGCTAAATATCTAAAATAATAATACTTGTCCCGTTAGAAATTCAACTTACGTGATATAATATTTATAATTATTATTTTTTAATTTCTAATGGGATGAGAAAACACAATTTAGCTTTTATTGATATTGAAACAACGGGACTTGATGTAATTGATCATGAAATTATTGAAATTGGTTGTGTGCTCACTACGCCAAATCTTAAAGTAATAGAAGAATTTGAATTGAAAATTAAACCAGAACACCTTGAGATTGCCGATCCAACTGCGATGAAAATAAACCACTACAAAGAAGAATTGTGGATAGATGCCATATCACTCAAAGAAGCGATTAAAATATTATCTGCAAAGGTAAAAGATTGTATTATGGTAGGACAAAATATGGCTTTCGATTTTAGTTTTTTAGAACATGCTTTTGCTAAATATCATATTAAAAATACTATGCATTACCACAAACTAGATACTATCTCTATTGCTTGGGCAAAATTTCATCATGATACAGATTTTGAGCATTTTTCACTTCGGGAGATGTGTCTACGTTTTGGTATAACAAATGAGCATGCCCATAGTGCCCTATCAGATGCTCGTGCAACTTTCGAGCTTTACAAAAAGCTGATGTCTCTATAAAATCAAATTACCTTTTAAAAAGCCTTGCGCAGGAGCTTAGAAAACAAAGGAAGTACTCTGACTATTGTTTTCTTGGGTGACGAGCAGTTCGCTGGCGAAGCTTCGCCAGATAGATTGCTTTTTAGGGGGTAATTTGATTTTATGCAAAAGAAAAGAAAACAAACAATATTTGTTGGTTTATCGGGTGGAGTAGATAGTGCTGTGTCAGCAGCCCTACTTCAGAAACAAGACTACGATGTCATTGGAGTTTTTATTCGCACCTGGCATCCGGATTTTCTGGAATGTAATGAAGAAGAAGAGCGTAGGGATGCCATGCGGGTATGTGCTCATTTGAATATTCCATTTCTTACTTTTGATTTTGAAGATGTTTATAAGAAAAAAGTGGCAGATTATATGATTGCTGAATATCGTGCGGGTCGAACACCAAATCCAGATGTAATGTGCAATAAAGAGGTTAAGTTTGGTGCTTTTTTGAAAAAAGCTTTATCTATGGGGGCAGACTATGTAGCGACCGGACATTATGCGAGAGTGAAGCTGGGGAATACTTTTTCTCGAGAATATCCTACTTTGTATCGTCACTACTCGAAAAAGCATTCCCCAGCTTCACTCAATAAAGAAAATATTTTTCAAGAAGCGACGGGTGGGGGCGTGCCGTTCCGAAGCGAAGCGAGGAATGGGGTTAAGGAGCTTCGAGAAAAGATATTTTCTTTACAGAAAAGCCCCGACCCTTTAAAAGATCAAAGTTATTTCTTGTGGACTTTAAAGCAAGGGCAATTAAATAAAATTTTATTTCCGATTGGGCATTTAAAAAAGACTAAAGTGCGAAAATTAGCAAAGAAATTTAAACTTCCAGTTGCCGAGAAAAAAGATAGTCAAGGTATATGTTTTTTGGGTGCGGTTGACTTGAAAGAGTTTCTAAAACATTACATAAAAGAAAAAAAAGGAAAAGTTATCAATGAGAAAAGGGAAGTTATTGGGTATCATGACGGCGTTGCTTTTATTACCTTGGGTGAAAGACATGGTTTTGCTATTACCAAAAAGAGTCCAAATGATGGGCGATATTATGTGGTGGGCAAAGATGTAAAGAAAAATATTTTAGTGGTGTCACAAGAGAAAAACATCCTTTCTGGAAGTCCGCGTAAAATTCTGCTGAATTTTCGCTCAAGACTCAGCCCGTCGGCTTCCGTAGCCTTCCATCAAGGATGTTTTTCTCTTTCATTAAATAATACTAATTGGATTTCAAAAATCCCAGAAATAAATAAAAATTATATAGCCCAAATTCGCTATCATGGAAATTTTTTGCCTTGCCAAGTTAAAATTATTAGTAAAACAAAAGCTAAAGTTATTTTTGCCAAAATCACCATGGTGGCCCCTGGCCAGTCTATTGTTATATATGAAAAAGATATTTGTCTTGGTGGCGGAGTTGTTGTATATGGATTACCACATATCGATGGCACTCGAACATTAAGCAAATAAATTTGCTTATGCTCCCCATTTATTGATATAATTTATATATGTCCCAATTTTTTGTACAGAATAGCGAGTTAATTTATAGATTATCCGTAGCGCTTATTTTAGGTATGTTGATTGGAGTAGAAAGACTTTTTGTACACAAAGAAGCTGGCATGAAGACCCATGCTCTTGTTTCTCTAGGTTCGGCTTTATTTGTAGTTATTTCTGAATTAATAGTTATTAAATACACAAATCTTGGTGGTTTTGATCCGACTCGAATTGCTTCGCAGGTCATCGTCGGTATTGGATTTTTAGGTGCTGGTTCAATTATGCTACAAGGTTCCAGACTAAAAGGGCTTACTACCGCTGGTGGACTTTGGGTGACTGCGGGAGTGGGTATGGCTTCTGGTTTCGGTTTTTACAGCCTGGCTTTTATTTCAACTATCTTAGTACTTTTTGTTTTTGTGATAGTAAATATATTAGAGAAACCAATTCGGCAGATATCTGAAGAAAGGGATCCACCTAAGGATTAAATAAAAAAATGCAATCAGATGAAATTCGCTCAAGATTTTTAAATTTTTTTGAGAAAAGGGGACATAAAATAATTCCTTCAGCTTCTTTGGTGTCTAATGATCCAGGATCTCTTTTTATTACAGCTGGAATGCAGCCACTAATTCCGTATCTTTTGGGACAGCAACACCCTCTTGGGGTTAGACTTGTAGATGTACAAAAATGTATAAGAACGGGAGACATCGAAGAAGTGGGGGATAACAGACACTTAACTTTTTTCGAGATGCTGGGAAACTGGTCATTAGGAGATTACTTCAAAGAGGATGCTATTAAATGGAGTTATGAATTTTTAACCTCTAAAGAAGAAGGGTTAGGTTTAGATAAAAGTCGTTTATATGTAACAGTATTTAAGGGTGTTGATAATATACCTCGCGACGAAGAATCTATTTCAATTTGGAAAAATATATTTAAAAAAAATGATATAAGTTCTGATGTTACAAAGGAAGACGAAACATTAGTTCATGGTGCAAGAATTATTCCACTTGGGATTGAAGATAATTTTTGGATTGCAGGTGCGACTGGTCCTTGTGGTGGTGACACAGAGATGTTTTACGACACAAAACCAGAGCTAGGGGAACCTACTGGAAAATTTAGTGATTTAGTTAATTCTTTTAGGTTTGTGGAAATTTGGAATAATGTTTTCATTGAATTCAATAAGGCTACTGATGGAACAATTGAAATATTGTCACAAAAATCAGTTGATACTGGTATGGGTCTCGAGAGAACAACGGCTGTAATTAATGGCAAAGATAATGTTTTTGATACTGACTTGTTTAATGGAGAAAAGACTAAAGAAGATAGAATTGTTGCTGATCATATTAAAGCATCAATTTTTATGATATCTGATGGAGTTAGGCCTTCTAATAAAGAGTCGGGATATGTTCTTAGGAGATTAATTCGCACAGTTGTGAGTAATGATCAAATTGAATTTGAGAAAATTATTGAAAATTACATTTATAAATATAAAGACTTTTACGATTTAATAAGTAAGGAAGAAATAATTTCTGAGTTTAAAAAAGAAAAAGAGGGTTATCAAGCTAGTTATGGAGCGACTGGTCCAGCACTAATCAATTGGAAAAAAACGACTGAACCAAACACTCCGCTGAGTGGATATGTGGCATTTGGGTTTTCTTCAACCCTAGGAACTAAACCCACGGACATTCTCAAAAAAGCAACTGAACTAAACATCACTGCATCGGAAAATTTTAATGATGAGTTTATAAAAGCGAAGACACAACATCAAGAATTATCTAGAACAGCATCGGCTGGAATGTTTAAAGGAGGATTGGCGAATCATAATGAGAAGACTATTAAACTTCACACTGCGCACCATTTGCTCTTGGCAGCCCTTCAGGCGGTGGTTAGCCCTACGATTAAACAGCGTGGCAGTAATATTACCGAAGAGAGATTACGCATAGATTTTTTATGTGATCATAAATTGACGGATGAAGAAAAGAAAAAAGTGCAGGATTGGGTAAATGATAAAATAAAACAAAGTTTAAATGTTATTCGTCGTGAGATGCCACTTGTGGAAGCAGAGAAATTAGGCGCAGAGATGGAATTTGGAGCAAAATATCCGGAGGTTGTTTCTGTCTATTTTATAGAAGACAAAGGTGGCAGAATAATTTCTAAAGAATTTTGTGGTGGCCCTCATGTAAAGAATACAAGCGAGTTGGGAACTTTTAAAATAGACAAAGAAGAAGCAGTTGCGCAAGGAATTAGGCGCATAAAAGGAAGTTTGTTATAGTTTGATTAAAGTCAGGATATTGACTAAAAAACGTCGGGATTGTGTTAAAAGTTGTGTTATAATTTAATTATGGGACTTTTTTCTTCATCTAAACGAGAAGAGTTAGTAGCAGTTTTTAATGTTGGTTCTTCTTCAATTAGTGGAGCTCTCTTTTTTATGCAAGCTTCTGGGATTCCCAGAATCATTTTTTCAACCAGACAACCTATCGCTTTTTTAGATAAAATAAATGTTAAGAGTTTTTTGTCGGAAACAGTTAAAGCTTTCAACAAAGTTGCGAGTCAAATTGCCACCTCATCCTTTGGCGCACCTGAGAAAATATTTTGCGTTTTTTCTTCTCCTTGGTATGTTTCACAAAATAGAGTAATAAAAATGGAAAAGAATACATCCTTTGTATTTAATACCAAGTTAGCTGATTTTTTAATAGAAAAAGAAATAAAATTATTTGAAGAAGAGTATTTAACAAAATACAAAAATTCAGGAAATAAAGTTAGGGCTATCGAATTAAAAAACACTAAAACTGTTTTAAATGGCTATGAAGTCCTTAATCCTCGCAACCAAAAAACCAAAAATTTAGAGATGACACTTTTTATTTCGATATGTGGAGAAGATATTTTATCTAAAGTAGAAGAAATTATTTTTAAACATTTTCACACCCGAGAAATCAAGTCCTCTTCCTTCTTAATGGCTTCTTTTACAGTGGTGCGAGATATGTATGTTAAGCAGGATAATTTCCTTCTAGTTGATATTGGGGGAGAGGTTACAGATATTTCAATGATAAAAAAGAATTCACTTTGTGAATCTATTTCATATCCGATAGGACGCAATTTTATAATTCGTAATATTGCATCTAAACTTAATTGTAGTTTGGATGAAGCGAAGTCGGTGTTTTTTCTTTATAAAGATGGTCATGCAGAAAAAAATATAAAACAAAAAATTGAGCCAATAATTAATACTTTGAAAACAGAATGGTTGACCAAATTTCAATCTTCTTTGTCTAATTTATCAAATGATATTTCAATACCAGCTACTATTTTTATTACTATTGAAAAAGAATATGCTGATTTTTTTGCTGAAATTATTAAAACTGAGCAATTCAATCAATATACATTGACTGAATCAAAATTTCAGATAATATTTCTTAATGCTGAAATTCTCCACAATGTCGCCATCTTTGAAAATAACACGATTCGTGATACCTTTCTTATTATAGACGCCATTTATATTAATCGTTTTTTAAATAAAAATTCAAATGTCTAAAAATTCAATGGAGGATATGATAAAAATTAAAATAATCAAGAAAGACATGGCTCCAAAGAGAGTCAAAGATGAGTATTTAAATTTAAAATCTACTTCTCCTGTAAATAATTCAAAAAACATAAAAGGATCAAAAACTGGTCCCAGATATATACTTTGGTCTATAGCTTTTATTTCAGTCGTTTTTCTTTTTTTTGCTTTTTCTTATATGTTTTCTGGAGCTGATATTAGTCTGACTCCTAAAATAGAAGATTTAATAATAAATGAAAGCCTTTCTGCGAATAAAGATTCCAATTCTTCTCCAATTTCCTTTGATTTAGTAGTTATTTCTGGAGAAGAAAGTCAAAAAGTAGAAGTAAAAGAAAAGACTTCTCTTGAAGTAAAAGCAAGAGGTAGGATTTTATTTTTTAATGCCTTTAGCACAAGCCCACAAATGCTCAGTATTGATACTCGCTTAGAAGGTTCTAATGGTAAAATTTACAAAACTGAAAAAAAGGTGGTAGTGCCCGGTCTATCAAAAGATGGTAAACCTGGCAGTATTGAAGTAGGCATCTACGGTGCTGTGGCGGGTGAGGAGTACAATAGTAAACCTCTTGATTTCAAAATCCTTGGTTTTAAAGGTACACCTAAATATAGTAAAATTTATGCTAGAAGCAAGGGAGATATTACAGGTGGAACAAAAGGAAATTTTTATTCTATTCCTGTAGCAGAAAAAGAAAAAGCCCTGAGTGATTTAAAAGAATCTTTACGAATTAAACTTTTGAAAAAAGCTAGTGAGCAAATTCCAAAAGGATTTGTCCTTTTTGATGATGCTGTATTTTTAAATACCAACAATGAAATGGTAACTTCTTTTTCCAAAGAAAGCTCAGTGCCGATTAGCCTAAAGGGGACATTGTATGGTTTCTTATTTGATGAGAAAAAATTAACTAAAAAAATCGTAGAGGACACTATAAAAGATTATGATGGTAGTGATGTTTATATTGCTAATATAAAAAATTTGTCTTTCTCGCTTGTTAATAAAGAAAATATCTCATTTAGTGACGTAAAAAATATTAATTTTACTTTAAAGGGTGATGGGAAAATGGTTTGGAATTTCGATGCAAATAAATTTGCAGGCGAATTACTTGATCAAAAGAAAAAAGATTTTAATTTAATATTATCCAAGTACCCCAATGTCGTTTCTGCTAATTTAGTATTAAAGCCATTTTGGCGAATGTCATTTCCTAGTAAATTAAAAGATATTAGAATTTTGGTCAATTATCCAAAATAGTCTTATTTGACACAAGTGAGCATTTTTGTTATAGTCATTATATACAAATGAGCGAACTCAAAAATGATAAAATTTTGACAGCAAAGGGACTTGTTACCGAAGCCCTACCGTCTACTTTATTTAGAGTAAAAATGGAAGATAAAGCTGAGATACTTGCTTATTTATCGGGTAAAATGAGAATGAATAGAATTAAGGTTTTGATTGGAGATAAAGTAGAAGTTATCTTGGACCCCTATGGGGGAAAGGGTAGAATCATTAAGAGGTTGTAATTTTTTCGTAAATAGTGTATTATTATATTACGGTTTTCAAAAGATAAAATATGTTGAAAAATAAGGGTTTTTCCCTTGTTTTTGTCTTATTTTGACTACATTCGAATACTGTAATAAGTATTTTAGTTGTTTGGTAAAAAATTTATTTAATTATGAAAATAAGAGCATCAGTAAAAAAGATTTGTGATAATTGCAAAATGGTCAAACGTAAAAGACACTTACGAGTTATTTGTTCTAATCCAAAACATAAACAAAAACAATAATTAATTTATGAGAATTTTAGGAATCACAATACCAAATGAAAAAAGGTTGGAAATTGGACTGACAGTCCTCTACGGTATTGGCATCCCCTCTGCTCGTAAGATTTTAGACAAAGTTGCCATCGCTCACGGTAAAAAAGCGAAAGATTTGACTGAGGAAGAAGAAAATAAAATTCGAGCTATTGTAGAAAGTATCACCATAGAGGGAAATTTAAAAAGAGAAGTATCCGCAAACATAAAAAGACTAAAAGATATTAAATCTTATCGTGGTATTCGTCACACAAAGAGATTGCCAGTTCATGGTCAGAGAACTAAAACAAATTCTAGAACTGTCAGAGGTAATGTTCGTAAGACTATGGCTTCTGGTAAAAGAAAAGAAAGTAAAACATAAATAAAATGACAAAAGCAAAAGTTACAGCAGAAAAAAAAGAAGAGGTTGTGATGGCAAAAGAAGTGGCACAACCCAAAACACCAAAGAGAAAAATTACTTCTGGTGTTTTACACATTGAAGCCACTTTTAATAATACTAAAGCTCTTTTTTCTGATAAATTAGGCAATACTCTATTTTGGTCAAGTTCTGGTTCTCTTGGTTTTAAGGGAGCAAAAAAGGGAACTCCTTTCGCTGCTTCTAAGGTTGGAGATTTGATTGGTAGCAAGGTGGCCACTCTCGGAGTAAAAGATGCGGATGTCATTGTATTGGGAGTCGGTTCTGGGCGTGAACCAGCCATTAGAGCCTTTATGGCCAATGGAATAGATATAACCTCCATCAAAGACGCTACCCCTATACCGCACAATGGACCAAAAGCAAAAAAACCAAGACGAGTATAAAATTAATAGCTAATTAGGCCCTAGGCCTTAGGTGCTAGCAAAAAATGCTAATTCCTAGAGCCTAGAGCCTAAAGCCTAGAGATATGATAAACAAACCAAAATTTAAAATATGTCGAAGACTAGGACCAGGAGTTTATGACAAATGTCAAACTCCAAAGTTTTCTGCTGGAGCTAAAAAGGGTGGCCCCATGGGCTCTCGTCCCAAGGCTCTCACCGAATATGGACTTCAGCTTATTGAAAAGCAAAAAATTCGTTTTTCTTATGGTATTACCGAACGTCAACTTTCTAATTATGTTAAAAAAGCTTCCAATATCAAAGGTGCAGGTACGGCAGAGAAATTTTATGAAGAGCTCGAGTCTAGATTAGACAATGCAGTTTATCGAATGGGTTTGGCTCCCAGTCGCCGAGGTTCTCGCCAAATGGTTTCGCATGGACATTTTATTGTAAACGATCACCGAGTTACTGTCCCTTCTTATGAATTAAAGCCCGGAGATATTATTAAAATTCGCGAAGGCTCAAAGGGTAGTAAACTTTTTGAAAATTTAGAAGGTAGATTGAAAGATTACAATGCTCCAGCTTGGCTTAAATTTGATGTGGCTAAATTGGAAGGTAAAGTAATAGAAAAACCAAAAAATATAGAAACCTTCCTTGATTTAAATGCTGTGCTCGAATTTTATAGTCGTTAATTTATTAATTGCAATTTATTATTAATTTTTAAAATATAAAAATATGCCTGAATATAAAATAATTATGCCTTCCAAACCTCGTATAGTAATGGAAGAGGGCAATAAGGGAGTATTTGAAATAGATGGTCTCTATCCTGGTTATGGACATACCCTAGGAAATAGTTTAAGGAGAATTATTCTCTCATCTCTTCCGGGGGCCAGTATCACATCTATAAAAATTGATGGTATTTCTCACGAATTTTCAACAATGGAAGGTATCAAAGAAGATGTCATTGTAATTATTTTAAATCTAAAAAGAATTCGTTTTAAAATGTTTTCTGATGAACCTCAGATAGCTACTCTTTCCATCAAAGGGCCCAAAGAAGTAAAAGCTTCCGATATCAAAACGAGTGGTCAAGTAGAAGTTTTAAATGGAGATCAGCATATTGCCGAAGTGACTGGTAAGGTGAATTTAAATATTGAACTTAAAATTGAAAAAGGTCTTGGTTTTATTCCAAAAGAAATTATTCAAAAAGAAAAAGTTGATATTGGCACTATTGCGGTAGATGCTATTTTTACACCAATTCGTCGAGTTGCTTATGAAGTCGAAAATATGCGTGTTGGCGACAAGACCAACCACAACCGCCTTCGCATTTCTATTGAAACAGACGGTACTCTCACTCCTCGTGAAGCGATGACAGAATCTATTACAATAATGATAAATCAGCTTAAGGCTATTATTGATTTCAAAGAACCAGAAGAAGAAGTGGTGGCAGAATACAACAATAAAGAAGCAAAAGAAAAAGAAGGCGAGAAAAAAGATGATTTTAGTGATGTTTTAAAAACTCGCACCGATACACTAGATTTATCTACTCGCACTTTAAATGCATTAACTGCAGCCAATATTCGCACCTTAGGAGGCCTCGCACGCAAGAAGAGAGAAGACTTGCTAGAAGTAGAGGGTATAGGCGAGAAAGGTATTTCGGAAATTAAAAAAGTTTTAAGTAAATTTGGTTTGAATTTAAAAGAATAATTATACCTGTCCCGTTAAAAATTCGATTAGCGGGACAAAAAGATAAAGATTATTAGTTAAAATTTTTAATGGGATGAGACACGGTAATAACAAAAGAAAATTTGGGAGAGAAAAGAATGAACGCAAAGCGCTTATGAATTCACTTGCGCTCAATTTGATTGTGCGTGAAAAAATCAAGACCACTCTGCCAAAAGCGAAGGAATTACGTCCTATGATTGAAAAACTTATAACTTCTGCAAAAAAGGGCGATTTAGCAACGAGAAGATTAATTATGTCCAAACTTACTGGTCGCCGACCTGAAGTCAAAAAGCTTTTTGAGACAATAGCACCAAAATATAAAACAAGAACTGGCGGATATACGAGAATAATTAAATTAGGAATTAGGAAGTCTGATGGCGCACCGATGGCGCAGATAGAATTTATATAATAAATTAAAAGATAAATGACAACAAATAAAAAAACAACTGAAGGAAAAGTAGTAGATGCATCAAGTAGAACGCTCGGTAGAGTGGCTTCCGAAGTCGCTACATTTTTGATGGGCAAAAATAAGGCAAGTTTTGAAAGACATGTCTATAGTGGTATGCCTGTTTCAGTTATCAACGCTGGAAAAATTCGCATTACCAATAAAAAATTGTCTGAAATTTATCATACTCGATATTCTGGAATTCCAGGTGGTCTCCGTATTCTCTCTGGACATTACACTAAAGAAAATAAAGGAATGAAAGAATTGCTCAGACTTGCTATTTCTCAAATGCTACCAGATAATAAATTGCGTCGAGAAATGATGAAAAATTTAAAAATTGAAGATTAAATATACGTGTCCCGTTATAAATTCAGCTGACGGGAATAAAAAATAAAACTTATTAATTAAAATTTATAATGGGATGGATAAAAAAGTAACAGAAAAATCAAAAGAGAGATATGTCGAAGCAATCGGACGAAGAAAAACTTCAACTGCTCGTGTGCGCATCAGAGAAGCTAGTAAAACTAGCTTTACGGTAAATGGCGTTGATGCGAAAGATTATTTTAAAACTGAAGATATTCGTCGTTTGATTCAAGATCCGATAATAAAAGGTATAACTACCATATTGCCGGGATTAAAATGGAATATTGAAGTAAAAATATCAGGTGGAGGAATACATTCTCAAGGAGAAGCACTCCGTCATGGACTTTCTCGTGCTTTTGTAAAACTCAATGCAGAAACTCGTCCTAAATTAAAATCATTAGGGTACTTGACTCGTGATCCTAGAGCAAAAGAGCGCCGAAAATTCGGTCTCAAAAAAGCCCGCAAAGCCCCTCAGTGGAGTAAAAGATAACTGCTTATCTTTTACTCCGATTTCGTGCAAGAGAAAATTTCCGTTACGAGCTTGCGAGTCGGAAATAGGAGGAGGTACGTGCACTGACCACGACACTAAGTCTCTCTTTTCGGGGGGATTTTTTTGTGCTAGTATAATCAAGTATGAACGACGAAGAAAAGAAGAAAACAAACAGCGAATCCTTCGACACAGCTCAGGATGATTCTACTGAATCAGATGATGTTGTTGAATTTGAATTCAATGAAGACGGTGAAGAAGATTTAAAGAAAACCCTCAAGAAACTGAGACATGATTTGAAGTTGGCCAAGAAAGAAAACTACGAGCTTAACGCCACTAGTATTGAATATTTGACTGGCTGGCAGAAAGAACGAGCTGATTTTGCTAATTATAAAAAAGAAGAAGATGCCAGAAAAGCATTGTTTTCTGAAAGTATGCGCGAACATATTTTATCTAGATTTTTGACTGTGCTTGATAGTTTTAATATAGCTTTTTCCAACAAAGAAACATGGGGGAAAGTAGACATTGCTTGGCGGCAAGGTGTGGAATATATTCATGCCCAAATGGATGCAATTTTCGAAGAATATGGAGTTAAGTCAATTGGTGAAATAGGAGAGAGTTTTGATCCAAGTATTCATCAATCCATAGATATGGTAGCAACTGACAAAAAAGAACAAGATCATAAAGTGGCCGAAGTTATACAGAAGGGTTACAAATTGGGTGAACGTGTTATGCGTCCATCCCGAGTCAATGTATACGAGTTCAAGGAAAAAGAATAAGAGAACTCTGTCCCGTACTAAATTTTTGAGAAATTCTTTTAAGGTAAAATATAATTAGAAAGATAAAT
>CAYHDS010000004.1:10801-21840 GCA_964355475.1 uncultured Candidatus Saccharibacteria bacterium | reverse complement strand
TACGAAGTTTTTACATTAAAACACAATCCCGAGAAAACAAATCCCGAGTATTACAATATTTTGTTGAAAAAATTTAATCTAAATGAAAAAGAAGTAATATATTTTGAACACAATATTGACGCGGTAAAAAGTGCACAGTCAGTTGGTATTAATACTTATTTTTATGATAATGATAAAAAAGACTTAAAAAATTTGAAAAAATTTCTAGACGAAAACCTCTAATGCACCACATTTATCACACAGAAGGTATAATTTTGGGAAGTCGTAACTATGGCGAGGCGGGGAAGTATTACTCTATCTTTACACGTGATTTGGGCATGATTTATGCTTCGGCACAGGGCGTGCGTAAAATGTCTTCGAAGCTTCGCTATGTATTACAAGACTTTTCTTATTTGAAAATTGATTTAGTAAAGGGTAAAGATTTTTGGCGAGTGACGAGTGCCTCAAAATTGAATTGTCTTGATAATTTAATAAAAAACAGTGGAACTTTTGAAGTTTTTTCTAATGTCGCCAAATTACTAAAACGATTATTGGCTGGTGAGTATCCCAATCCCACTCTTTTTACTGATTTAATAAATGGCTTATCTATTTTAGAAAAAATAGAAACAGAAGAAGATTTGCGAAATATGGAAGCGATTATTGTTTTGCGTATTTTAAATAATTTAGGATATATTGGCGGTAATGTTAAACTCGACACCCTTATCAAATCTCCATTTGAAAAAGAATTGGTCCTAGAGGTAAAAAAAAGTAGAAAAGAAATATTAAGTCAAATTAATAAAGCATTAAAGGAAACCCACTTGTAAAATAGCTCGCCTCTGTAGGAATTTCTAAAATCTCCCTCAGAGTGCTACAATTATACTTATGCCACCACATGGTAGAGATAAATTAAGTAAAATTGAAGATTTGAAAAATAAGCTTTTTTCTAGGAATTATCAGACAAAAATAGAACATCGCGATAATTTTTCCCATCAAGAAACAAAAGAAGTTATGGATTCCTGGGTTGTTAAAGAAAAAAGCCTTTCTGATTTTGGAGAGAATTTTTTTATGAAAACGTCTTTATTTAAAAAGTTTTTTGTTTTCTCTGTTATTTTTTTTATTCTTGCGCTTTTATATGGGTCTTATATGTTTTTTGCGGGTGGAAATACTGTTTCTAATAATAATATTGATATTTCAATTTTGGGTAATTCTTTTACCGCTGGTGGAGAAGAATTGCCATTACAAATTGGTATTAGTAATAAAAATACTCTAGCGCTTGATTTGGTTGATTTGGTTGTCGAATATCCCAAAAGTTCTTCTGGAGATCTCTCGGGTGAAGTTGAGCGTATTAGAGAATCTTTAGGCACTATACCATCGGGTGCAATACGTAATGAAAATATAAAAGTAATTCTCTTTGGAGAACAGGGAAGTGTTCGTCCGATTCGGATAACTTTGGAATATAGAGTAGAGGGTTCCAATGCAATCTTTGTTAAAGAAAAACTCTATGAAGTAAATATAAACTCTACTCCTATAAATATTTCTGTGGATGCACCCAGTGAGGTGAGTCCCAATCAAGACATTTCTTTTGGCATCAAGGCTACATTGAATGCCACAAAATCTGCTTCTCAAATTTTAGTTAAAGTAGATTATCCTGTTGGTTTTCAATTTACTTCTTCTCAACCCACTCCTTCTTTTGGAAATAATGTTTGGAGTCTAGGAGACTTGGCCCCCGGTGCCGAGCGCGATATTTCTATTGTGGGGAAAATGATAGATGTTTTTGATGGAGAAGAGAAAACTTTTAAAATATGGAGTGGTTCACAATCTCAAATAGACAAGTCTGCCATTGATGTAGTTTTCAATTCTCTCGGGCACACTTTTACCATCAAAAAACCATTTTTGGAAGCTAATTTTTTATTAGGTGGTGTTAAGCAGAGAGAATATGCTATAGATAGTAAAGACGTGGCCTCTGCGGAAATTAGGTGGACGAATAATTTGGAAACAAAAATAAATGATTTACAAATTCGAGCAAAAATTTCTGGTAATGCCATAAATAGAAAAAGTATTTCACCCGAGAATGGTTTTTATGATTCGACCAATGATGTAATTATCTGGGACAAAAATTCTAATAATGATTTCCAAGAAATAAATCCTGGTCAAAGTGGTTCTGTATTCTTTTCTTTTTCTTCGCTCTCTTTATTTTCTTCTTCTTTGGGCGTCATGAGCAATCCTTCTGTTATTGTTTCTATTTCTATTTCTGGAAAGCAAGAAACGTCTGGTTTTGAGTCACAAGAGTTAAAAAATTCTGATTCTTCTACCATTAAAGTTATTTCTGATGTTGGTTTTGCCAACAAAGCTCTTTATTATTCTGGCCCCTTTACCAATACTGGTCCCATTCCACCAAAAGCAGAAAAAGAAACGACTTATACCGTAGTTTGGTCCTTATCTAATTCTTCGAATAATATTTTAAAAGGAATTGTGCATTCCAGTTTGCCATCTTGGGTGCGTTTCATTGGACCAATTTCTCCCCCTTCGGAAGATCTTACTTATAATTCTTTTTCAAAAGAAATAACTTGGAATGTGGGCAATATTGCTCGTGGAGTAGGTATTACAGGAGCCAGCAAGGAGGTGTCTTTTCGTATAGCTTTGTTACCTTCACTCAAACAAGTGGGCACTATGCCAATAATTATCAATGATGCAATTTTGACCGGGCACGACGATTTTGCTAATGTGGATATAAGAGTAAATAAACCTGCTCTTTATACATCGCTCACCAATGATCCCAATTTTCCTCAAGGTGGAGAGAGAGTAGGGGAATAAAAAAATGAAAGATAAAAACACAAAAGAAAATGATTTGATGGAGAAAATAGTTTCTCTCTGTAAAAGACGAGGTTTTATTTTTCAGGGTTCCGAAATTTATGGCGGACTCGCAGGTACATTTGACTGGGGGCATTATGGTGTGGCTTTAAAAAATAATTTAAAAAATTCTTGGTGGAAGAAATTTGTTGATAATAGACGAGATATGTATGGTATTGATGCTGCTATTTTAATGAACCAAAAAGTTTGGGAAGCATCAGGTCATGTGTCTGGTTTCTCAGATCCCACCGAAGACGGCAAGCAATTCAATGTAATGTTTAAAACTTCAATAGGTGCGGGAGAAGATTCAGCTATCTCTTATCTTAGACCTGAGACGGCGCAGGGAATGTTTGTAAATTTTAAAAATACAGTTGATGCTTTTCATCCAAAATTACCCTTTGGTATGGCCCAAATTGGTAAGGCATTCAGAAATGAAATTGCTCCTCGTGACTTTATATTCCGTATGCGAGAGTTTGAACAAATGGAAATAGAATATTTTATAAGGTCCGGAGATTGGGAGAAATATTTCGTGTATTGGAAGGGAGAGATGTTGGAATGGATGGAAGAAATTGGTATTGATATGACAAAGATTCACGAGCTCGAAGTACCTGAAGCTGATCGTGCTCATTACTCCAAGAAAACTACTGATTTTGAATTTGATTATCCATTTGGACGAAAGGAACTTTTTGGTTTGGCTTATAGAGCTGACTTTGATTTAAAAAATCATAAACTTGAATATATTGATGAGGAGGAGAGTGGGAAAATGATGCCCCATGTGATAGAACCGACTTTTGGTGTGGATCGCGCTGTGCTTTCACTCATTGTATCTAGTTATAGAGAAGACCCCGAAGGAAAGCAAGCTTCCGACGGGGCAGGTGAAAAAGAAACACGAGTTTTCCTTAAGTTCAAACCAAATATTGCGCCAGTAATTTGTGCGGTATCGCCACTTTTGAAAAATAAACCTGAGCTTGTGGAATATGCGAATACAAAAGTTTATGCGCCACTAAAAGCAGAGTTTGGCAGGGTGGCATGGGATGATAATGGCAATATTGGCAAAAGATATCGCAGGCAAGATGAAATCGGTACACCATTTTGTATTGTTGTAGACTTCGAGACACTTACTGATAATGCGACGACAGTGCGAGACCGTGATACAGGAGAACAAGTCCGAGTAAAAGTAGAAAATCTCAAAAACTATATAAAAGATAAAATAAATTAATAAAGTTGACATACTGTAGCACAATGTGCTACACTTGAAATATGAGAACAACATTAAACATATCAATGCCAGTTTCACTTAAAAAGAATGTGGATTTGGCTGTTAAAGAGGGTAATTATGCTTCTATAAGTGAGTTTTTTCGTGATGCAATAAGAGCATGGAACGAAGAACAGCTTTATCAGTCTGTTCTACGAAGTGAAAAGGAATTTGCACAAGGTAAAGGTAAAAAGTTGCGTTCCCTGAGAGATTTGATGTAATTTTTTATGAATATTGAATATTCACCAGAATTTGCTCGTTGTTTTAAGAAATTATCAAACGAGCTTAAGCTTAAAGTTCTTGAAAAAGAAAAGATTTTTAGAAAAAATTCTCGCGATTCAAGACTTAAAACCCATAAATTATCTGGCAAGCTTGCTGGTCGTTTAGCTTTTTGGATTGATTTTAAAACTAGAATTATCTTTTCTTTTTCGGGTCCCAAAAATGTTCATTTTCATTCTATCGGTAGCCATGATGTTTATAAATAATTATAAAATATGAAATTCTCAAAAAATATTTTAAAGAATGGCTTAAGGGTGGTGACCATACCAATGAAAGACAATCCGACAGTAACTGTTTTGGTATTAGTTGAAGCTGGGTCCAAATATGAAGAAAAGGGGGTAAATGGCATATCTCACTTTTTAGAGCATATGTGTTTTAAGGGCACTATTAAGAGGCCGAAGGCAATTGATATATCGAAGGAATTAGACGCTCTGGGGAGCCAATATAATGCCTTTACGGCCCAAGAATACACAGGATACTATGCCAAGAGTGATGCCAGACATTTCAGCAAAATCTTTGATGTCGTTTCAGATATTTATCTTAATTCAACCTTTCCAGACGCAGAGATGCAAAAGGAGAAAGGTGTAATTATTGAGGAAATAAATATGTATGAAGATATGCCCAATAGGCATGTGCAGGATTTAATGATGAAATTACTTTATAAGAATCAACCAGCTGGTTGGAACATAGCGGGTGAGAAAAAAAATATTTTAAAAATGAAAAGGTCAGACTTTGTAAATTATAAAAAGATGCATTATTTACCAGAAGCCACAGTACTCGTAATTTCAGGTCAGGTAGAAGAGAAAAATGTTTTAAAAGAAGTAAATAGAGTTTTTGGTCATATTCCACGTGGGAAAAAAGTGGGCAAAATAAAAACGAAAGATATTCAGAGTCGTTCGGAAGCATTGATAAAATGGAAATCGACAGATCAGACACATTTTGTTCTCGGAATGCGTTCTTATGATTTTTTTAATAAAAAAAGTCCTGCATTATCTGTTCTTAGTGGAATTTTAGGCGGTGGAATGAGCTCTAGGCTCTTTCAGAAATTACGTGAAGAAATGGGGGTGGGGTATTATGTTCGTGCTTATAACGATGCTTTTACCGATCATGGATTTTTGCAAATTTCTGCTGGTGTTGATAATAAAAGAATTTATGAAGTATTAAAAGCAGTTATAAAAGAATGCAATATTTTAAAAAATGAACTTGTGGGGAAGGAAGAATTAGAGAAAGTAAAAGAATATTTAATTGGCAATATGAAATTATCACTTGAATCATCTGATGATATTGCAAATTTTTATGGTGGACAAGAGCTTTTGAAAAAAGAATTAAAAAACATAGAAGAAAAAGCGCGTGAAATTAGACACGTGGACAGTAAAGAGATTCAAGCACTTGCTCGTGACATTTTTCAAGACAAAAAATTAAATTTAGCTATAGTTGGTCCATTTAAAGAGAAAAAAAGTTTTCTTAAAATACTCAAATTTTAATCCCTCCTTAGACTTTCTTATTGTTTTTGTTTTGTGTTATTATAACTTTATGAGTAATGGGAACCACACTACTGTCTCCATATCTACGGGCACCATGATTCGGACTCTACTCCTTTTTTTGAGTGTAATTTTTTTATGGATTTTAAGAGATTTGGCATTAATTGTTCTGACTTCTATTGTCGTTGCTTCTTTTGTTGAGTCAGCTGTCCCACATTTGGCAAAAATCGGTTTCGGTCGAATGTTTGGCATAGTGATGTTATATGCTGTGACAATTATAGTATTTGTGGGCTTGTTTTATCTTTTTGCTCCATTACTTATCACTGAAATTTATAATTTTTCTGTAGCACTCTCGACTCATGTGCCAGGTGTTTCATTTTTAAATTATTTCCAAAATGATGCCTTTTCGGGAGCGAAAGATGTCGTCGTTGGTTTATCTGATAATTTTTCCTTTAAAACTTTGACGACAGTTTCCAAAGCTTTTGTAGATAATCTCTCTGGTGGTTTGTTTAAGACTCTTTCCGTAGCTTTCGGAAGTATTTTTAATGTATTTTCTATCATTCTTATTTCTTTTTATCTTTCAATTCAAGAGCGTGGTATAGAAAATTTTCTCAGGTTGATTTTTCCAATTAAATACGAAGATTATGTAGTAGATTTATGGGCACGTTCAAGCAAGAAAATTGCTTTCTGGGTAAAGGGGCAGATGCTTTTGGGATTAGTAGTAGCCATTCTTATTTATTTAATGCTTTCTCTTCTCGGTATTCAGTATGCTTTAGTTTTGGCACTGATTGCTGGTATTTTGGAAATGATACCTTACGGCACCCTGGTTGCATTGATTCCCGCAATTGCTTTTTCTTATTTCTCAGGAGGAATTCAATCGGCTTTTTTGGTAACTATTGCTTATCTGATAGTTCACCAATTTGAAGTTTTTCTTTTTGCTCCGCTTATTATAAAGAAAATAGTTGGATTGTCACCAATCGTTATTATCTTGGCGGCCCTTATCGGTTTTGAACTAGCATCTTTCTGGGGAGTAGTTTTGGCTATTCCTTCGGCTGTGCTTATTATGGAATTTTTGAGTGATATTGAAAAAGATAAAATTTTAGCTAGAACAAAAAATGAGTCCCGATAAAAAGAGTTTTTACATTACGACCACAATCCCATATGTGAATGCAGATCCTCACATTGGTTTTGCGCTTGAGCTCGTGCAGTCAGATGTGATTGCCAGATATCAGCGTCTTTTGGGTAGAGATGTATTTTTCAGCACTGGCACGGATGAATATGGTCAAAAAATTTGGGAAGCAAGCCAAAAAGAAGGCAAAGATGTGCAAGATTATGTAGATCATTATGCGCAAAAATTTTTAGACCTTAAAGAAATATTAAATCTTTCATATGACAACTTTATTCGAACCACTAGCGGAGAACACATAAACGCTGTGCAAGAGTTTTGGCGTCTGTGTGACCAAAAAGGAGATATCTATAAAAAAATATATAAAGGACTTTATTGCGTTGGATGTGAAAAGTTTCTTAATGAGAAAGATATTATAGAAAATAAATGTGCTCTTCATCCTAGTGTAAAGCTTGAGATGGTGGAGGAAGAAAATTATTTTTTCAAATTAGGGAATTATCGAAAGCAATTATTAAAGTATCTTGAGAATGAAAAATCAATTTTACCAGAATGGCGAAGGAAAGAAGCGATTGACTTTGTCGGAGATGCGATGGAAGATTTCTCTATTTCTCGTAGCAAAAAACGTCTTTCTTGGGGAATACCAATACTCGGGGATGACACTCAAGTAATGTATGTTTGGTTTGGCGCTTTTGTGAATTATATTTCAACATTGAGATGGCCAAATGATAAAGAAAATTTTGAAAAATTCTGGGTAAAAGGAGAAAAAATTCAGACAGCTGGTAAAGATATGGTTAAGTTTCAGTCTGTAATGTGGCAGGGAATGTTGATGTCAGCTGGCATACCTACGACCGACACTATCGTTTACCATGGTTTTATCACCGGCGAGGGCGGTATTAAAATGTCTAAGTCTTTGGGTAATGTAATTAATCCAAATGACATAGTAAAAGAATATGGCACAGATGCACTTCGATATTTTCTTTTACGTGAAATTTCTTCTTTTGAAGACAGCCCCTTTACAATGGAGAGATTTAAGGATGCGTATAACTCAGGACTTGCTAATGGTTTAGGGAATTTAGTGTCTCGTATACTTACACTTTCAGAAAAATATTTAGAAAAATGTCCAGAAATTCCTGAAAATTCGATTCCTCAAGAATTTTTTGATCTTTTAGAAACTTTCGATATTAAAAAAGCAACGGATTATGTTTGGGGAAAAATTGGAGAGTTGGATAGATTTATTCAAGAAACAGAACCATTTAAGGTTGTTAAAGTAGATGAAAAAAAGGGGAAAGAATTAATTTCGAAAATGGTTGTTGATTTATATACCATAGTCAGGATGCTAAATCCGATAATACCCGAAACAAATATCTTGCTTAAAAAATTAATTAGAGAAAATAAAAAACCAGACCAGCCATTATTCCCACGTAAAGATTAATATGCCAAAATATATAGACATACATTGCCACGTAAATTTCAAAGTCTTCGATGAAGACAGAGATGCTGTAATTAAGAGAGCACTAGAGAATGACACTTGGGTGATTAATGTTGGCACGCAGATAGACACCTCCAAGAAAGCGATTGAGATGGCGAATAAATATAAAGAGGGCGTGTATGCAATTATTGGGCTTCATCCGATACATACTGGAGCGTCTTTTCATGATGAGAAAGAGTTGGGTGAAGGTGGAGCAGAATTTACTTCTCGTGGAGAAAAATTTAATAAAGATATTTATCGAGAACTTTTAAAAGATCCGAAAGTGGTGGCGATAGGTGAGTGTGGACTCGACTATTATCATATGAATGAAGAATCAATAGAGAAACAGGAAAAGACATTTATTGAACAAATAGAATTGGCGAATGAATTTAATAAGCCCCTGATGCTTCACATTCGCAATAATCCGAAAGACAGAACTCACGATGCATATCTAGATTCATTGGAACTTCTCAAAAAACATTCAAAGGTAAAAGGCGATGTGCATTTTTTTGCAGGAAATACGGATGTGGCAAAAGCGTTTATTGATTTTGGTTTTACTCTTTCTTTCACGGGGGTTATTACCTTTACTGATGCTTACGATAAAGTTATAAAAAATACTCCACTCAATATGATTATGTCTGAAACTGATGCCCCTTATGTTGCCCCCGCGCCATATAGAGGGAAACGCAATGAACCCGTATATGTAAAAGAAATTGTTAAAAAAATAGCCCAAATTAAGGATCTTTCTGAAGAAGAAGTGGCGGTGGCGATAATAGCTAATGCAAAAAGAGTTTTTGGTGTATAGTATATTTATGGAACGTAGAGAAGAGAAAGGAGGAAGAATATTTAGAAAATTACCACCACCAATAGAAGGCGCAGATCCTCGTGTTTTGGAACTTGTTGGATCTGGGGACAAAAAAACAGAAAAATTACCCAGAACTCGGGAGCAGATAAAAAATGATATTTCAGCCCTTATTGATTTTTTTAGTCATAGGGTAGAAAGATTGCGTATTGTTTTAGAACAAGAAAATAACAAGGAGCAAAGACTCGCTGTTTTAGCTCAAATAGAGTCGGACACACAACACCTTCGAAATCTTTGGAAAGAATTTTTGGATTTAAGACCACCCAGAGAGTTATAATTTTACCTTTAAACATCATTTCTCTACGATGGGGTTTACTTTTTTAAGGCTTTTTGGTAGTATGAGACTCATGCAAGATATGGATATTGGAGCGGAAAATAATAAAGATGGAGAAAAAGTCTATGAAGTGGGCTATCTTTTGGTACCTACTTTAGCCTCTGAGGAAGTTCCAGCTATTTATACGAATTTGAAAGACCTAGTTTCATCTTTGGGTGGGGACTTTATTTCTGATGATATGCCTAAAATGATTCCGCTTGCTTATTCAATGCTTAAAGTAGTCTCAAATGTTCGAAGTAAATTTAATACTGCTTATTTTGGCTGGGTTAAATTTTTTATGGATACCGAAAAAGTTTTAGAACTTAAAAAGAAGCTTGATCTTGATCCAAATATAATTAGATTTTTAATTTTGAAAACAGCCAAAGAGAACACCCTTGCTTCTAAGAGATTTGTGGGTAAAGATTCTGCTTATCGCAAGAACACACCAAAGAAAGATGACAGCGCAGAAGCACTTCCAATTAACAAAGAAGAAATTGATAAAGAGATAGATGCGATGGTAGCAGTATAATTAATAGCATTTAGGCACTAGGCGCTAGGAAACTAGAAGAAAGTCTAAAGCCTAATTAACTAAAGCCTAATTTATGTATTTAAACAAAGCAATTTTAATAGGAAATCTTACTCGCGACCCAGAGTTGCGTTCTTTACCTTCTGGGATAAAAGTTTGTTCTTTTTCTATTGCTACTAATCGTGTTTGGAAAGATAAAAATGGTGTCAAACAAGAATCCGCAGATTATCACAATGTTGTAGTTTTTGGACGCCAAGCAGAGACCGTAGCTCAATATATGAAAAAGGGAAGTTCAATATTGGTAGAAGGTAGAATTCAGACCAGAAGTTGGGATGATAAAAATAGTGGAGAGAAAAAATATCGCACCGAAATTGTTGCTGAGCGAACTCAATTTGGCCCTAAAGGTAGTGGAGCAGGAGCAGGGGCAACAAAGAGCGCAGGAGAGCAGCCTGATAACACCGATGCCATAGAATACCCAGAAGAAGACATTAATCCAGAAAACATTCCATTTTAAGTGAAAATTAATGAGCAGGGCGAATATAATTTTCCTTACCCTGCACATAAATTATGTATTATGTTTATTTGCTAAAAAATAATAAGCTTGGTACAACATATATAGGATATACAAGTGATTTAAAACGAAGAATAAAAGACATATTGCAAAAATACCAGAATTAGTTTATTATGAAGCCTTCAAGTCCGAAAGGGACGCGAGAAAAAGAGAAAGGATGTTAAAACAAGGTCAAACAGTTCAAAGATTAAAAGAAAGATTAATAAATAGTTTAAATTAAATTTATGTGCAGGGTGACGATTTATATAGTCGTTTCACTCCTTATAAATCAATCATGAAACAAGATTATTTTTCAGCCAACAATATAAAATATATAGACTATAAGGATG
>CAYHDS010000004.1:7022-10701 GCA_964355475.1 uncultured Candidatus Saccharibacteria bacterium | reverse complement strand
ATGAAACAAGATTATTTTTCAGCCAACAATATAAAATATATAGACTATAAGGATGTAGAAATTCTTAAGAAGTTTTTGAACAACAGTGGTAAAATTATGAATCACA
This sequence comes from uncultured Candidatus Saccharibacteria bacterium, assembly GCA_964355475.1. Classification (GTDB taxonomy): domain Bacteria; phylum Patescibacteriota; class Minisyncoccia; order Phycocordibacterales; family UBA9973; genus UBA9973. Next base: position 10,595 of record CAYHDS010000004.1, on the reverse strand, counting down.
AGCGCACTGGCGTGACTTCCAAGAATCAACGCGCTCTCGCAAATGCCATCAAACACGCTCGCTTTATGGGTTTGCTACCATTCGTAGCTAAATAAGCCAAAGCTCGTCGTGGGTGTACTTTTTAGAAGGCCTTTCACAGGCTGTCGAGCCGAGAAGTTCGCTGGCAGAGCACTGCCAGATAGATTGCTTTATAAAAAGTACGCAAAGAAAGAGCTTATACTCTTTCCACATACTCTCCATTTTCTGTATTGATACTGACCACATCGCCCTCTTTGACGAACATTGGAGCATTGAGAGTCGTATTATTTTCTAGAGTAATTAATTTCATACCACTTTTTGAAGTATCACCACGCACAGCTGGTGGAGCTTCTTTTACCTTGAAATTCATTTTTATTGGCAGACTTAATTTAATGATTTTTTCTTCATCGTCATCATTCGTCCAGACGAGAGCGGTAACATTACCATTTTCTTTTAAGAATTTTACTGTATTACCAAGCAGAGATCCGTCTAATTTGAATCTATTTTTTAAATCTTCTGGATCACAAAACCAATATTCTCCTTTATTGTGATATAAAAATCTTACTTCTTTTTTATTGATATCTGCTTCATCTGCCGAGTCTGACACATGAAAAGTAGCAGCGATGGTCTTGCCTGAAATTAGACTTTTTAATTTAACTTGATTTTGTGGTTTACGTTGTTGGGTGCGAGCGACGTGACTTTCCACCACTTCGCAGGGTTCATCACTGTAAATAATTATTTTCTTCTCGCGTATTTCATTGTATTGCAATTGAGCCATGTGATAGATACTAACAGAATAATTTTTAAAATCAAATACTAAATAGTATTTAACAAAAAAAGTAGAAATAATTTTTTAAATGCCTTGCGCAGGAGCTTAGAAAATAAAATAGGTAATCCTATCATTATTTTCTTGAGTGACGAGCAGTTCGCTAGCAGAGCTCTGCTAGATAGATTGCATTTTTAAAATTGATTTCTATTTTTTTTAGACCTCTTCAGCGAACTTCTTTTTTATTTCTTTAGCAAAATAAGTTTTCCACATTTTATTTGAATATTTAAATTGAAGTTATATAATTAACTTAATGCCTACGACTAAGACCTTGCGTTTTTTGTTTATCTTGTCTATTTTTCTTTACGTTTTCTCTTTTTCTTCGAAAGCTTTTGCTAATACTATTGTACATGGAACATGGATAGTTTCAAATGATGGAATTGTTACCGACCCATTACCCAACACCCAAGGAGTTGTATCTTATCAATTTTGCAGAGGTATCTTCCCAAAGTGTGATTATTTGTCTCAAAGTTATGGCGGTGATGGTAGTTCGTGGGGAACCATAGAGACTGCTTTTTGGGTTACTGGTTTTTCTCTAGAAGGTCGTGGGTACGGAACTCCAGATGACAGTAATTATTGGTTGGCTGTTTGGGATGGTAATTTCTTTCAAGGAAATGTTGTTTACTTTACCGCTAGTCGTTCTGGTGGTATTTGGTCTTCCACTTCTTTACCTCCTTCTTGCTCTGACGGAATACAAAATCAAGATGAAACGGGTATTGATGTCGGTGGAATTTGTGGGGGCGTTGTTCCACCTTCTTGCACTATAGATTGTTTCTCTAATGTACTTTTTTTGCCTGGACTTGAAGCAAGTAGATTATATACACAAAGAACAGATGGAAGTGAAGATCAACTCTGGGAACCGAATAGCAACAGCGATGTCGAGGCTTTATATTTAAATTCGGATGGAATAAGCAATAATTCAAGCATTTATACTCGAGATATTATTAAAGAAACAAATTCGCCAGTGTCACTCGGTTTGGCTGGGCAAAATATTTATAAAAGTTTTTTTAATATGATGGATGACCTGGTTTCCAGTCAAAAGATAAAGGCTTGGAAAGAATACGCTTATGATTGGCGACAAGGTGTTCAAGATATTGTAGATAATGGGACAAAATATCAAAATGATACAGTATTACTCGTTGATACTTTGCAGTCATTAGTTGATTCATCAAAAAATGGCAAAGTAACTATAATAGCGCATAGTAATGGGGGTCTAATTGCGAAAGCTTTATTGAAGAAATTGCAAGATGATAAGATTGCAGGGCGAAATAATTTGATTGATAGTGTGGATGTGTTAATTTTAGCGGCGGTACCAGAAATAGGTACCGCAAGTGCTGTGCCCGCGATTCTTCACGGATATAATCAACGTATTGGATTTGGGTGGCTGATGGATGGAGTTCGTGCTCGTGAACTCGGACGAAATATGCTTGGAGCCTTCGGACTTTTGCCAAGCAAGGAATATATAAATAAAATAAATGCTTCGCCAGTTACGTTTGCGGATACTGCAATTCCTTCTAATGCAACAACAAAACTTGTTCAAGCTTTTGGCAACGCCCTTGATTCTTATGCGGAATATAAAAGTTTTCTATTTGGAGGAGAGGGTAGGACAGACCCAGCAATAAATCAAGCAAATTTACCCATTAGTCTATCGCAAAGTTTATTTTCTCAAGCTGAAAATTTGCACGACAATATTGATGCCTTTACTCCACCTGCAAACTTACGAGTGATAGAAGTAGCTGGTTGGGGATTGGACACTATTGCCAGTTTTGAATATTATCCAATTTGTGAAAATTCTTCATCATTAAATTGTACTTTTACATTAGACGAAAGACCTCGCTTTACTTCTGATGGGGATAAAACAGTAGTCGTGCCAAGCGCGCAATATATGAGTTCTATGGGAGGTGCGGAGAAATATTGGGTGGATTTGCCAACACATAATGGGCAACTTGCTTTGGGAGCAAGAAGAAATAGGCAACATAAAGACATATTAGAAGTTGATTCATTAAATAATCTCATTAAATTAGTTATAAATAAAGAAGAAATTATTTTTGATACTGTCTTAAAAAACACAGAACCAATAGATACATCCAACCGCTTGAGATTATCTATTCATTCTCCAGTTACCTTAGATGCATACGATACGGACGGGAAGCACACAGGTAAAATTTGTCCAGCTGATAGTGAATTTTGCTACACAGAAGAAAATATTTTAAATTCTTCGTACCTTGAATTCGGAGAAGGTAAATATATAAATTTACCAGAAGACCAAATGTCAAAAATTAAACTTCAAGGCACAGATATTGGAACATTTACTTATGAATCTGAAAAAGTTTTACCAAACGGAACATCCACTATTTCATCTTTCGTAGATATTCCTGTAACGACACAGACACAAGCAGAAATAACTCTTAATCAAATTTCGGGAACGCCTCAATTGGCGTTAGATGTGACAGGGGATGGAGTAACTGATTTTACCATTACCCCAAACACTAATTTTGATCCAATTGTTTATCTACAAATAATGAAAGCGACAATTGATTCTCTGGATTTAAGTAAGTCTAAAATTAAAGCTTTTGATAATAAAGTAGATAGTATTATTAAAGCAATACAAAAAGGCAAAATAAATAAAGCTAAATTGAAAATAGAACAATTCAAAAAAGCTTTAACAATACATCCAAAAGAGAATAATAAAAATAGACAAGAAAGAGAAAGAAAAAATGAAAAAGAGC
>CAYHDS010000004.1:0-6922 GCA_964355475.1 uncultured Candidatus Saccharibacteria bacterium | reverse complement strand
CAACTTTTACTTGATATGTTGAATAAATTATTAGATAATATTAATTAGTATGAAAAAGAAATTTATAATCTTACCAACCTCTCTTCTTGCATTAGTTTTCATTACTTCTTTGCCGTGTGATAAATATCTAACTTGTGAAGGGAAATTAATGAATATATTAGCATATCCTGGTTTCTGGTTTCTTGTTCTTATTCCTCTGAGTTTACTTGCTCTGACTCTCAATGACCAAAAACACAAATTCTGGCTAAAATTTACTGGAATATTTTTTGCAGTATCAATGTTTATTGTTTTTCTTATGCCCGAATATGGCACAGGCATAGTCTCTGTTGATCGAGAATTAACGAATTGGTTTTTTGTCGGTCTATATTCTTTTGTATCTATAGTCTACTTTATTGTTCAATTTGTTAAAAATAGAAAACAAAATACATGAGTTATTCTTTTATTCATATAGCAAGAGTTATTCTTGCCATATTGAAAAAGCAGAAATTATTTCCGTGAAGGACAGTCCTTCACGGAATTTAGACTTCTTCAGCAAATTTCTTTTTAATTTCTTTTAGTATTTGAGCTGAGATTTTTTTATCTTCTTTTAGAAATTTACGAGTAGCGTCATAACCCACACCGAGCTTCACCTTTTCTTTTTTATCGTCGCCATCTGTATAGAAGTATGAATTTCCAGTTTTCTCTATAATTTTAAATTTCTCTCCCAAGGCTATTATTTCTCCTTCTTTTGAGATACCTTCATTATAGATGATATCAAATTCTGTTTGTTTAAAAGGAGCAGCAACTTTATTTTTTACAACTTTCACTCGCGTTCGGCTACCCACAATTTCTTCTCCTTTTTTAATTTGGGCAATTTTGCGAATATCGAGACGAACGGAAGTATAAAATTTGAGTGCTTTACCCCCTGGAGTAGTTTCTGGATTACCAAACATTACTCCGATTTGCATTCTAATTTGATTAATAAAAATTACAGAAGTTTTTGAGCGAGCTACGATGGCAGTCAATTTACGAAGTGCCTGAGACATCAAACGCGCTTGTTTGCCCACATGATAAGCACCCATATCTCCCTCGATTTCATCTTTCGGTGTTAACGCCGCTACCGAGTCTATGACAATGACATCAATTTTTCCTGTGCGAACCAAACTCTCTACTATTTCTAACGCCTGTTCTCCATTGTCTGGTTGGGAAATGAGTAAGTTATTTATATTTACTCCGAGCTTCTTTGTATATTCTGGATCCATTGCATGTTCTGCATCTATATAAGCGCAAACACCACCCAATTTTTGCGCTTCAGCTACAATATGGAGTGAGAGAGTAGTCTTGCCCGAAGATTCTGGGCCAAATATTTCAATAATTCTGCCTCGTGGTATTCCGCCCACGCCGAGCGCCATATCGAGACCGATAGATCCCGTAGGAATGACATTGATGTTTACCTTTGGAGTGTTCCCGAGCATCATTATCGAACCCTCGCCAAATTTTGTTTGGATAGCTTTTAAAGTATTTGCCAATTCTCCTCCATTTTCTTTATCTTCTTTTTTTTCTTTTTTCTTTTGCATATTTTTATAAAAAATAAAGTTTACTTGTGTGAATGGTCTGGCTGGGGTGGGACCCAGAGGTCCGAGGACCTGAACACGAGTAAACTTTATTTTGTTGTTCCCATTAATTGATAATTTTTTTCATCTTTATAGCCGAACTTATCTTCTGCTTTGATGTTGATTATATTATAGCCCAAAAGTAGAGCCAATGTCTCGTTCCAGTTTCCTTCCTGATCTATCGAAATTTCACGTCCATTTATGGTTAAATTTTTGGCATTTTTAGCATTTCCTGAAATTTTTACTATATTTATTTCACTTCCCACGCCTGGAACGATATTAACATCCTTAATTTTTACTCCCCAAATCAAACTTCTGGCATTGAACAATGTGTAGGCAATGATAAAAATAAATAAAATAGAAAGTAATGCTAGCTTTAATATTTTTTTGAAATCAGAAGTCATTTGCTTTTGAAGCAGAAACTTTATTTGCAAATGGTCTGGCTGGGGTGGGACCCAGAGGTCCGAGGACCTGAGCAAATAAAGTTTCTGCGGAAATTTTATTTTTATATAACATTTTCTCCAGTTTCATTTCTTTCAATTTTTTCTAGCACTTCTCTTGGCTTGGCCCCATCTCCTGGGCCGATTACTCCGCGTTCCTCCAGGCGATCCATCAATCTTGCTGCGCGCGCATAACCCAATTTTAATTTTCTTTGTAAATATGAAGTTGAAGCTTTGCCAGCTTCTATCACACAAGCCCGAGCTTCCTCATACATTTCGTCATCATCTGACTCAGCAGAGTCATGCTGGGCATACATATCGCTACCCAGAGTACTTTCAAATATAGACTTGTCGGCCGAAATAGAACCCGTACTTAAAGATATTTCTTCTGTAATTTCATCTCGATAAGCATCCGCTAAATATTTTACAACTTTTTTTACTTCAGATTCAGAAATAAAAGCACTTTGCAATCTCTCTGGTTGGGCATCACCCGAAGAATAGAGCATATCTCCAGCTCCGAGCAATTTTTCTGCGCCACCAGCATCGAGAATAGTCCTCGAATCTACTTGTGAAGATACTTTGAGCGCTACGCGTGCTGGAATGTTTGCTTTAATGAGTCCAGTAATGACATTAACTTCTGGTCTCTGAGTAGAAATTATCAAATGTATACCTACCGCGCGAGACATCTGCGCGAGACGAACTATCGCGCTTTCGAGTTCTCTCGGATAGGAACTCATAATATCTGCCAATTCATCTATGATAATGACGATATAAGGCAATCGGTCGATGTCTGGCATAACAATGCCATCCCGAGTAGCCTCGAGGGATTTTTTGTTCTTATTACCATAGACATTACTGTGATAGGATTCGACGTCTCGCACAGACTCTGCTTCGAGAATATCATAGCGTCGATTCATTTCTTTGGCGGCCCATTTTAAAGCTAGAATTGATTTTTTAGCATCAGTGATAACTGGAGTGAGTAAATGGGGAATATTTTTATACAAAGTGAGTTCGACTCTTTTTGGGTCTACCATAATAAACTTTAAATCGTCTGGGCCATTTCGATACAAAAGGGAAGTAATCATTGAGTGAATAGTGACTGATTTTCCCGAGCCTGTTGTTCCTGCCACTAGAATATGGGGCATTTTAGCCAAATTGCCAAAGACAGCTTTGCCAGAAATATTACGACCGAGAGCAGTCATAAGAGGTTTTATTCCTTTTTGGAATTTTTCATCCCGCAAGAGTGTCGCAAGGCCGACAATTGATTTTGATTTATTAGGAATTTCAATACCGACGAGTGACTTGCCGGGTATTGGTGCTTCAATTCGGATTGGATGTGCGGCGAGCGAGAGCGATAGATCATTTTGTAAGCCCACGATACGCGAGAGCTTCATTCCTTCAGCGGGTTTGAGCGCATAGCGAGTGACTGTCGGTCCCACAGTGATTTCATCCATCTCTACTTCAATACCAAAGTTTGCGAGAGTTCTTTTTATAATGTTTGCATTTGCTTTGATATCTCCAGTATTTGGTTTTCCGATATCTTCTTCGAGAAGAGATAGCGGGGGAGGAACATAAGTTGAAATAAGTCCGCCTTTTCTTTTTTTAATTGGTATTTCCTCCTCTTCTTCTTCCTCTTTTTTATTTATTCCTAAAACTTTTTTTATTTTTTCAGTAGAGGAGATAGATTTTTCTACAATTTCCTCCTCCTCTTCTGATTCAGCAGAATCATCCCGAGCATCATCGAGGGATTCATCTTTTTTTCTTCTCAAAATAGCCCAAAGTTTTGCAATAGTTGATCCTATTTCCAATTTTGCATCGAACATTGCCAAGATAGAAATTATGAGTAATGCTCCCAGAAAAGCGATACTGGCATAAGTATCAAAAAGAGCCATAAATGGAGTTCCCAAAACTTCTCCTAAAACTCCGCCCGAATGTTTTGCCGATGCGATGTCTATCATGCCTAAAGAAGAAAGTAGAAACATTATTGAGCTTACTATTCTGGTCCAGCCGATATTTGGTGTTTCTGATTTTAGAAAAGAAGATCCCAGCAATAAAAACAAAAAGGGGAGCAATATATATCCTACGCCAAGCAAATAATAAAGTTTGTCGTAAAAGAAAAATCCTGCTGGTCCAGCCATATCAAAAGCAGACATTAAAAAAAATAATGCCAGAACAAAAAAGACAATTGCCAATATTCCGTGCTTTGTTTCTGTTTTTAATTTAGAAAAAACTTCTCTTCCGTTTTTCTCTTTCTTTCCAGTTTTTGCCATATCTGTATTTTAACATAAATTATAATTACGCAGAAATTTAATATTTTACTCAGGTCCTCGGAAAAAATCCCCAGACCATTCGTAAAACATTAAATTTCTGCTCCATAAAAAACGATTTTAGATTTTATTAAATATAATTAAGATTATTGCCAAATGGAGACTGTGGAGAGCGACGGCGCGATTACGAGGAATTTTTTAGCAAAAAAATATCCGTACTCCAGTTGGTAATAATCTTAAATTATGGCAAAAATTATTCTAGTATAATTGACTTGCCTTTTTTCTTGTCCTATATATAATGGACAACATGTTAGGTGGTGAAAAAAATATTAAAGACACAAATTCAAACCCCCTAGGTATTGCCATAAAGGACAACACCATTCCCATTTCTTATACCAAGACCAACAAGCTTATCTCGGCTCTTTATATGGTTACGGACATAATGGACAAAGAAGAACCATTACGTAATAAATTAAGGACATTGGGAACTAATATCATATCGGACATCTATTCTATGCCTGTGGATGCATTGTCTAAAATATCTGAAATAATGTCCTTTTTAGACATTGCGGGAGTCGTAAATTTGATTTCTGAAATGAATGCAAATATTTTAAGAAAGGAATTTTTTGAGTTGAAAACATCCATAGAAGAATCAATCCAAATATCCAAGCCCTCTCATTCTGGAATTAATTTATCGGAACTTTTTAGAAATGATTTTTCTCTTCCAAGCGCTTCTTTTTTTAACGAAAAAAGAAGAAATGCAGAACATAAAAGTCATACTAGAATCGGTGTCCAAAAGGGGAGCACTTTGCTGAAAGCCCTGAGCAACGTCGAAGGGATGAAAGCACTTCGAGGAGTTGGAATGCCTGCCCGTCCAATAGGCGGGTCCGATAGAAAACACCATGCAGATTTTGAAGTCCTTAAAGGACAAAGACGAAGCGAGATATCATCTATAATAAAGGCTAGTTCTAATGGTGCGACTATAACGGACATCAAGACAAAAGCATTTGGTTCTCTAATCTCATGTGGCGAGAAAACTCTACAAAGGGAATTGATTGATATGCTCAAAGACGGTGTCCTTAAAAAAACAGGAGAGAAAAGATGGAGTAGATATTTTCTAGCCTCCTAGAACCTAGCCCCCAGTCACTAGAACCTGACCCTTTAGTCCCCCTAGCCACTAGCACCTAGAACCTAACCCTTGGGTTGCTTTTAGACCCAAAATATGAGACTATTATAGGGTGGTGGAATCGTCTTTTGGCGAGCCTGCCCCGTACTGAGATTGCTCTAGTATGGGGTTATCCACATAGTATATTGTCCTATTTTGGGGCTATATATTATAATGTTGTTGTGTTCACAGAAGTGCATTTTTGCATGTTCTGTGGTGCACGATTTGCATTTGTTTTCTCTTTATATTCTCGTTTGCAATTTCGTCGAAAAAATTTCAAATGAGACCTAAGTGAAAACATGGAAAGGTCATTGAAAACTCAATAATGATCTTACGTCTACCATATGGTATCCGTAGGATGAATGTTTTGTTTTCAATGTTAGTTTATCTCTGTTCACTATTTGTAGTTCGCTACATTATTAATTGTGCTGACTAGCGAGGAGCATGTGTAAGTTTACTTACACAATGTCCGAGCGACGTCAAAAAATATTGTTTACAATATTTCTTATAAGTTTAGAGCGGATGAAAGTAGTGATAGGAAAATACGCTTTTAGTTTTGTCGAAACTAATTAATGGCGTAAAAAATAAAAATAATTTATGAGTAATTTATTCAAATCAAAATTCTTTCTTGGAGTTGTGATTGCAGTAGTTATGCTCGTAGGTGTCGCTGCTTTTGCAGTTCCATCTGCTGATGCAGCTAGTTGTACAATCACAAAGACCTTGAGAGTCGGTTCAAAAGGTGCTGAAGTTAAATGTCTTCAAGCAACTGTCGGTGTTGCACAAGATGGCAGCTTCGGTCCCAAGACCAAAGCAGCTGTCGTTGCTTGGCAAAAGACTGCTCCTGGTTTAGCAGCCGATGGAATATTTGGTCCTAAATCTCGCGCAGCATGGTCAGGTACTCCAGTTAGTGGAGGCGCTGGTGCTGGCACAGGACAGCTTTGCCCAAATGGAATGACATTGGTAAGCAATTGTGTTTCAGCTCCTAGTAGTACTACTCCTGTAGTAAATGCTACTGGTCCTGTATCAGTCGCTCTCGCATCTGATAATCCTGCAGCTCGTTCTGTGGTTTTGTTAGAAGCTGGCGCTGACCTCGCACACTTTGCATTCTCAGGTGTCGGTACAGTTACAAATGTTACATTAAAGCGTGTTGGTATTTCTGCTGATGCTTCTCTCTTGAACGTTTATCTCTATGATGGAGCTACTCGTTTGACAGACGCTGCTTCAGTTGCAAGTAACAGCGCAATTACCTTCAACGATCCAAATGGTCTCTTCGCTGTAAATGGCGCAAAGACTATTTCTATCAGAGCTGACATGAATGGAGCTGCTGGTGAGACTATCGGTGTTGCCCTAGTTGGTTATACAGCTTTGGGTCAGACTGCTGTCACACTCGGTTCTCCACTCACAGGAAATTACATGACGATGGCTTCAGCAACTCTTGCTGCAGTTGCATTTGGCACA
>CAYHDS010000003.1:21910-23585 GCA_964355475.1 uncultured Candidatus Saccharibacteria bacterium | reverse complement strand
GACAGCTTTACTTTCATAAACAAAATGATATAACTGCAGTAGAGCGTTTTCTGGCACATGGTCAGAACAACGCGGTCCTTCAACACAATGGAGTACAACCGTGCCACGTAAGCATGGCAATAACGCCGTCGCGACGACACGGAACCCGATGAATGGGTTTCGTGACTGCGACTTCAGGCGGGTGCGAAGAACGAGGAAGTTTGTCGCACGGAATTTTCTTGGTGTCGCGACACGCAACACCAAGTTTCCGGGTGTCACTGGGTACCACCTCGAGCTTGTGGCCACCAGAGCACCGAAGCTACGCCCATCAATCAAGTAGTGCCACGAGGGTAGCGACATCGAGGTGCAACACATCGAGGGCGACTGGATTCATCCAGCCGCCCTCGCTTCCGTTTTAATAACAAATTTCATAACTTTTTGAAATAAACTTTTGAAGGGGTTTCGAGCCCGACGAGGCGAGAACTTCAAGATTTTTTAAGCTTCAAAAAATCTGTACCGAAGAAAGTTTATGTTGAAAAAGGATTTTAGATTATAATAGAAATATGTCTGATTTATTAAAAAAGAAATGCATACCGTGTGAGAAGAAGGGAATAGAACCACTCACTCGGATAGAGGCGGAAGAATATTTCGCGGAGCTACCTGGCTGGGTCTTGAGTCCTGAGGCAAGGAAAATCTCCAAAGAATATAAATTCAAGGATTTCATCGGGGCAATAAACTTCGTCGAGCATGTCGCCGATGTGGCCGAAATGGAAGGTCACCACCCAGATATACAAATTCACTATAATAAAGTAACCCTAGAACTATGGACTCACGCCATCGACGGCCTCTCCGAGAACGACTTCATCCTCGCCGCCAAAATCGATGCACATAATGGATTTTAAAAATATGAAAAAGAATGAATATGGTTGGGTATTTTGGTTACACTTATTTTTAATAATTGCATCTTATCTTTCTTTTTTATATGTAGATTGGAAATTAATTTTATTAGGAGTATTGCTTTTACAAATTTATTACTTATTACGAGGTGGTTGTAATTTAAGCTTTGTTGAATTTGGGCACAACAAAGACATTACTTTTGTTTGGTTTTATCTCAATAAAATATTTCCAAACCTAAGTCAAAAAACAACAAAAATATGTATTTGTTTTATTCTCCCAATTTTTCTTATTCTAGTATCTTTTTACTTACAAAAAATAATGGGCTATGTTCCTTTAATAGTCATTTAAAAACCTCTCAATAATCTTCTCATCGCGTTTGAGCCAGGCGATATTGCCTTCTAGGCGCTCTTTTAGCTGGTCTATGGCGCGTTTGGCGCCAGGGGCGGGATGAGTGCGGAAGAAGGTCGAAATGCCCTTGAAATGCTTAATTTCGGCACTTCCGCCGATAGCCACCACGGCTCGGGAAAGCGCAAGTCCGCCCTCGCCATATCTGGAGACTAAGGTCTTCCAATTCTTTTTGACGAAGTCCCACCAGATATCTCGGCCGAGGGGGTTAGCTCCGACACCTGACAATATATCTATGGCGTCTTGTGGGCGGACACTTTTTGATAATGCAAATTCACAAGCAAGTTTCAATATTTTTTTATCTTTGAAATCTCCGAGAGTATATCCAATTCTATTTTTTTCTTCGTGCAAGTTTTCCTTTTTATACATTGCGATAAATTTTTTATATTCCCTC
>CAYHDS010000003.1:0-21810 GCA_964355475.1 uncultured Candidatus Saccharibacteria bacterium | reverse complement strand
TTGTGTCCAGCATGTCCAGCACGAGCGAGTACGAGGGAACGGAGTAGGGCATCGGTATGCTTCTCATTCTTTTTCTTCTCCCAGCCTAATTTATCAACAAGAGGAGAGAACAATTTCAGATTAAATTCTTTTAATTTCTGTTCACTATTTGTTTTCGCTAACAATTGCGAAAGCCGTGCAAGTCCAGAAACAATTTCAACCCACACGACATAATTATCTTCCCCGCCTGCATCGCTATGCGAAGCATTTCGGGCAGGATTCTTATAAGCAGACAAGAAGTGGAGCGCGTCAGTCGTCGGTATTGTGCCAGCTTCAGCGAGGGCGAAGAGGTCGCGCACGATACCGAGTCTGTCGCTCGAAGACAGGGTTTTGTTCAACACGGGTTCGACGAGCTTGCCTAGAAGCTCTTTCGAATAAGCTGTGCGATATACACCAGTCTCACCGAAATTAAGTTTAAACCAGCCCAAACTCGTTGCAGGCGCACTTTTTGAGAGAGCGCCACTTGAAACTACTTCTTTCGCCGTCGCATAATTTTCTGCTGAAAATTTGCTCATTCTCGACTCGACAGTCTGCGAAAGACGGCTCAAAAAGTGTTTCTGCGTTGCGCTTTTATCTCGTATTGTTATTGGTATTTGCCAAACCGTAGGTACTGAGCTTCGCGAATGTATAATTTTTGCTTTCGATATCGGACTCGCAAAGAACCTTTCTTGCGAAAGAGATAATTTACCATTTTTAATTTCGGCTCGCACGACAGGATAGCCCGGACGGCTCGTCCAATTGTGCATCATCTTCGCCACGGGCTTCTTCGACACCTTTTCGAAGGCTTGCCAGAGGTGTATGGTCTCGGTATTTTTATAACTATGTTTCTTGAGATAATATCGGAGTCCGTCACGGAAATTCTTTTCTCCCAGATAATCAGCGAGCATTCGAATAACAGAAGCTCCTTTAGAATATGAAACAGCGTCAAAAATTTCACCAATTTCGTCTGGATGATGTACCGTGACCTCTATCGGATGAGTATTACGAAGGGCATCAAGTCTGAGAGCAATGCCTAGGGTATCATTAGTGAATCTCTCCCAGATATTCCATTTCGGAAATAATTTTTCAGTTACTAAATAGGGGATATAGGAGGCGAAGCCTTCGTTCAGCCACAAGTGCGTCCACCACTCCATCGTCACCAAGTTACCGAACCATTGATGGGCGAGTTCGTGAGCGATAACTTCGGCAACTCTTTCTTTGGAAACAAGTGAAGTGTTTTTCTCATCAACTAAAAGTCCGATTTCACGGAAGGTGATAGCGCCCCAGTTCTCCATAGCTAGTGATGAGAAGTCGGGTATAGCAATCATATCGAGGGTATTGAGTGGGTAGGGTATGTTGAAATATTTCTCATAAAATTCTAGGACGCGGACAGTGGTATCGAGAGCAAACTTGGCTTGATGCTTTTTCCCCAGTATGGTGTAGACACGGACGATTACACCTCTTTTAGATTTCTTCTCTAAATATTCGAAGTCGCCAACGATGAAAGCGAGGAGGTAGGTAGACATCTTGGGTGTCGGAGCGAATTTCACAATTTCATAACCCATTTCATGTTCTCGTACTGACACTGGCAATGTATTCGAGATAGCAGTTTTACCTTTCGGTACGACGAGCGATACATGGAAGACAGCCTTGTGCGCTGGCTCATCGAAACAGGGGAATGCTCGGCGTGCATCGGTGGCTTCGAACTGAGTCGTCGCCATATGATATTCTTTTTTATTTATTTCATATTTACTTCTATAGAAACCACGCATCTTGTCATTGAGAATTCCTTTGAAGACGAGAGTTAAGCTGACTTCACCTTTCGGTATTGTTTTTGGGAAAATGAAACTTGCTGTTTGAGCTTTATTATCATAAGTAATTTTCGTAGCGAAAATTTTATCCCTGCCGACCACAATGTCAGCGGTATCGATCTCTATTTCTTTCGAATGCAGAGTTAGAATTTTCGTTGGTTTTAAAATAGAGAGTTTAATAGTCTCAATTCCAGAGAAAGTGAAATTCTCTAAATCTGGTTGGAGTTTTATATCATATTCTGTCGGAATAACATTTTTTGAAAGACGAACGTTCTCTTTATTCATTTTTCCAGTATACCCCCACACCTAAAGTTTATCAAAATTTAGGTGTGGGGGTATATCTTTTTTTACAAAAAATGCTAATATATAAGGGTGGAAATAGACACTTTAGATAATTCTTATAAAATAAAAACAGGCAATTTTGAGGGACCATTTGGACTACTTCTTCATTTAGTGGAAAAAAGAAAACTTTTCATAAATGATTTATCTTTAGCCGAAGTTACCGAAGATTATTTGAAATATGTGAATACATTGGGCAAACTGAGCCCAGAAGAAACTTCGAGTTTTCTGGTGGTGGCTTCTACCTTGCTTTTAATAAAATCCAAATCATTATTACCCAATTTAGATCTAACTGACGAAGAGAAAGGTGATATAGAAAATCTAGAAGAGAGACTTCGCCTATATGAGCTTTTTAATAAATTATCTCTCCATTTGAAAAATAATTTTGGCAGAAAAATAATTTTTGCCCCACTTGAACGCAAAAATAATCTACGAGCTTGGGGCCACACAACTGTGATATTTTTACCAGATGAGCAAATTACCAAAGAATCTATGATGGCTTTTGTTCGTGGTGCTCTCGGCGCAATGCCGAAAAAAGTATTTATGCCCGAAGTAGCAGTCAAGACAGTCATCAGCATAGAAGAAATGTTGGATCGATTGATTGACAGAATACAAAATACATTAAAAATAAGTTTTCGGGAATTCGCTCAGAGTGGTAATGGAAGTCGCGAAGAACGAATAGTTGTGATTGTTGGTTTTCTTGCTATGCTAGAGCTTGTAAGACAAGGAATAATTCACGTCACTCAGGAAAGAGAAAATGGAGATATTTTTATAGAAAAAAGAGAAATAATTATCGAAAAAGATGAAGAATAATTTAGAAAATAAAATTGAAGCAATACTTTTCTTTAGAGGGGAGCCAATGTCTCTAAAAAAAATTGGTGAGATTTTAAAAGTTTCTATTACTGAAATAAAAGAAGCTATTTTAATTTTAAAAAATAATTTAGCGAATAGGGGAATAGTTTTGATAGAAAAAGATGAAGAAATCACTCTGGGTACAGCGCCAGAATTTTCTAGTTTGATTGAACACTTGCAAAAAGAAGAATTAAACCGAGAGCTCTCAAAAGCAAGCTTGGAAACACTCTCTATAATTCTTTATAAAAATGGAGTAAATAGAGCAGAAATTGATTATATACGAGGCGTAAATTCTAGCTTTACCTTGCGCGCTCTTTCTATTCGTGGACTCGTAGAAAAAACTATAGATACAAAAGACAATAGACGCTATATTTATAAACCCAGTTTTGAGTTATTATCTTTTATGGGTGTAAAAAATGTAGAAGAATTGCCAGACTTTGGTGAAATAAATAAAAATATAGAAATTTCTGTGAAAAATTTAGAAGAAGAATTAATTAAAGAAAATTCCTAAATGCAGTTCGAATTAATGCTCAAAACATAATCATTCATTAAATCTATTTGATTTATAAAATTGTCGCCAGCGAAGCCACTGATGTTTTTTTTGGTCACCAATCTGGCATATTCTTGTGTGAGATCTCTCGCAATGGGTAGATATGACCAATGCCACTTTTCTTCGTTATAACCTGTCGCCCTATTTTGACCTTTTTGATTATAAATTTGGCAAAAACCAAATTTATCTGCATTTTGGACAAGCCATTCATATTCTTTCCTACCTTTTTCAGAATTAAAGTATGCTGGATCTGCGCCATTGATATCAATATCTGTGCCCCAGTGGTGTCGCGAGGTAGCTGGTGCGGCGCTATATTCTAGAATTTTTTTAAATCTCTCTAAGCCGTCTGGTATGCTTTCGGGTAAAGCCTTGCCATCTACAAAAGTAATTCCATTCCATTTTTTCTCCCAGAGACCCTTCTGATATTCAAAATTTCTGGTTGCTGAAGCAATTTTTAAATTTATCCCATCCATTGCTGCGATATCTTGCATTTGGGTAAAGGCATTTAGAGTTTCTTTCCTTAAATACATATTATTTCCACCATAGACGTATTGTGGTGGTATCAAAACAAAATCACGTCTTTGCGCTGGGTCAAATTTACCAGTTAAATAAATTCTTTCCGTATTTTCTTCTTGTTCTTTTAAAAGTTTTTTGTAGACTGTTTTATTATTTTCTATTTGTTTTAATTCTAAAAGATATGAGCTGAAATAGGGGATTAAAATAACAAATACTACAACTAGTATGATTAAAGATAAAATGAAATTTTGAACATTTTTATTCACAAAAAAACAATACCACATTTGGGTATTTTAATCAAAAAAATTAGTGATATACTACATAAAATGGAGGCGCAAAAAAGAAGTTGCCAAAACTGTAAGGGTGAATTCGTAATTGAACCGAACGATTTTGGCTTTTATGAAAAAATAAATGTCCCTCCGCCAACATTTTGCCCAGAGTGTAGAAGGATTAGGCGCTGGGCATGGAGGAATAATATGTCTCTCTATAATCACAAATGCGAACTTTGCGATAAATCGGTAGTTTCTATTTACTCGCCAAATTCTCCGATTAAAATTTACTGTAACAAATGTTGGTGGAGTGATAAATGGGATGCTAAAAGTTACGGGACAGGTTACGATTTTTCTAAAACATTTTTCTCTCAGTTTAAAGAATTGATAAACAAAGTTCCGCATATGGCGGTTGTTAATGATGACGGCATTGCTAGTCTCAACTGCGAATATACGCACGACTGGTGGTTTTCTAAGAATTGTTATATGACTTTTTCTGGTTGGCATACTGAAAATGTTATGTATAGTTATTTTATACTTTCTGGTAAAGATATTATGGACTGTGTTAACCTTTTTACTAAAAGTGAATTTATGTACGAGTGTTTGCGTTGCAGTACTTCCTATAGATTAAAATATGCCCAATATTCGAAATCATGCGTTGATTCAATTTTTATCTTCGATTGTACCAATTGTTCTAATTGTCTGATGTGTGTTGGTCTACGAAGCAAAAAATACTATTTTAAAAATAAAAAATATACAAAAGAAGAATATGAGAAAATTCTGGAAGGTTACAAATTGGATACTTTTTCTGGCGTAGAAAAAGCCAAAAAAGAGTTTACAACCTTCTCTCTAAATATCCCACGCCGATATGTTATGACTCTACAAATAGTTAACTCTACCGGCGACAATCTCTCTACTTCTAAAAATTCAAAATTCGCTTTTATTGGTAAAAATTTAGAAAATTGTAGATACATTGACCATTGTGCTGATGATAAAGATTCCTTTGACCTGACAACTACGGGTGAAGTTTCTGAATGTTATGAGTGTGTGGTTGGAGACCACTCACAACTTAACCTTTTCGGATTGTTCTCGGTAAAAAGCCAAGATATCAGATATTGTCAACACTGTCACAATTGCAAACATTGTTTTGGTTGTGTGGGGCTTCGTAATGCTAATTATTGTATTTTCAACAAACAATACACCAAAGAAGAATATGAAGAGCTTGTGCCAAAAATTATTGAACAAATGAATAATATGCCTTATGTCGACAAAGTTGGAAATCAATATAAATATGGAGAATTTTATCCAATAGAATTGTCTCCTTTTGGCTACAATGAAACCTATGCACCAGAACTGGAACCATTGTCTAAAGAAGAAGCTCTAGAGAGGGGATATAATTGGCAAGACAATATACAAAAAACAAAAAATAAAGAAACGATTTTGCCTGCCGACATTCCAGATTCCATCAACGATATATCAGATTCAATATTGAATGAAATTTTAAAATGTATTGAATGTGAACGAAATTATAAAATTATTCCCAACGAACTTATTTTTTACCAAAAAATGAAAATACCCATACCTCGAAAATGTTTTTATTGTCGTTATATAGATAGAATTAAAAAAAGAAATCCATTAAAACTCTGGCATCGAAAATGCATGTGTAATAAAACTAATCATCCTGATCACTTGGACATCAGATGTCCAAGTGAATTTGAAACGAGTTATGCTCCCGAAAGACCTGAAATTATTTATTGTGAAAAATGTTATCAAAAGGAAGTCTATTAAAAACTTATAACTCTGCTATCGCAGAAATATAAGTAATTAAGAAATGGAATATAAAAACGAAAACAAAATAGATTCAACAAACTCAGTACAAGTATGTCAAAACTGCAAAAAAGATTTCACCATCGAACCTGATGATTTCGGCTTTTATGAGAAGATGAATGTTCCACCACCAACTTTTTGTCCTGAATGTAGATTAATTAGACGTTTAGCGTGGCGCAATGAGAGGAGCCTATATAACAGAGAGTGCTCACTTTGCAAGAAGAAGATAGTCTCAATTTATAACGAAGAATTATCTATGCCGGTTTATTGTGAGAAGTGTTGGTGGGGTGATGGTTGGGATTCTACAGAATACGGCGCAGAGTATGATTTTTCTAGACCATTTTTTGTGCAACTTTTTGAATTACGTCGCCGTGTACCAGCGCTTAATCTTTTTTCATTCATGAATATTAATTCTCCGTATTGTAATATGACTAACGATTTTAAAAATTGTTATTTAGTTCATGATGGCACTTTTAGTGAAAATGTATCTTATGGAAGTGGTGTATTTTCTTGTAAAGAATCTCAAGATTTAACCATGACACGCAAGTGTGAACTTTGTTACGAATTAGTTACTTGCATAAATTGTTATCAAACTTTTTTCTCTCAAAACTGTGTTGATTGTGTTGATGTGTATTTTTCTCATAGTCTTAGGAACTGCAATAATTGTTTTGGTTGTACTAATTTAGCAGGTAAAAGCTATTGTATTTTTAACGAACAGTATACCAAAGAAGAATATGAAAAGAAATTAAAATCTTTTAATTTAGATTCTCAAAAAAATATTATTTCACTAAAAGAAAAAATACACGACTTTTGGAAAAAATTCCCAAAGAAATATTATTTTGGGGTACGGAATGTCAATGTTAGTGGGGATTATCTCGAAAATTCAAAAAATGCTAAAGAATGTTTTGGTGCAGCCAACCTGGAAGACTCTAAATTCTGTTCCTTTGTTTCTAACGGCCCCGTGCGGACCACTTATGATTTTTCTCACTATGGTGACAACATTGAATTAGCTTATGAATGTCTACAATGTGGAGACGGTGTAAGTAATATCCGCGGTGGATGGGGGGTTTGGACTTCTTCTCGGAATGTAAATTACTGCATCACTTCTCCGGGGGTGTCGGATGTGTTTGGATGTGTAGCATTAAAGAAAAAAAAGTACTGTATTCTAAATAAACAATATACGAAAGAGGAGTATGGAGAGTTATTTCCTAAAATAATTAAACATATGAACGATATGCCCTATGTCGACAAAGAGGGGAGAATATATAAATATGGTGAATTTTTCCCTTTTGAATTATCTTTATTTGGCTACAACGAAACAACTGCTTACGAATATTTTCCGCTAACCAAAGAACAAGCACTGGAAAAGGGTTATCGGTGGTGCGATAAGGCTGAACGAGGTTACTCAATAACAAAAAAACCCGAAAACATCCCCGATTCAATCACTGATGTGGACGATTCTATACTGGGTGAAGTTGTGGCTTGTGAACATAGTGGAAAGTGTAACGAGAATTGTATGACGGCGTTTAGAATTTCAGCAGAAGATTTAAAATTTCATCGCAGACTTAACTTACCACTTCCAAGACTTTGCCCAAATTGCCGACATTACCAACGAGTTGAACTTCGCAACCCCCTCAAACTCTGGCATCGAAAATGCATGAATAAAGGTTGTCAAAATGAATTTGAGACATCTTATGCCCCCGAAAGACCTGAAATTATATATTGCGAGAAGTGTTACAATAAAGAAGTTTATTAAAAAAGGCTAAAATGTTATACTCTATCTATGTATTTGGACTTGGTTAAAATTTTCATACCGACGACTCTGGCCTTCTTTTTGGGCCTTTTATTTACCCCTTTAGCGACACATTTTTTCTATAAATACAAAATGTGGAAAAAATATTCAAGAAATGGGGGAGTAATTGCCAGTGATTTTCAGAAAATACACAATGAAGAAGATGAGTTAAAAACACCCAGGGTAGGGGGTGTCATTGTTTGGTTTTCTGTTCTTTTAACCACTATTCTTTTTTATTTTATTTCAATTTTTTTCCCACAGCCCACTATTGAAAAATTAAATTTTTAAAGTCGCAATCAAACACTGATTCCATTTTTTACTTTACTTTTTGGATCGCTCCTTGGTCTTTCAGATGACTTGATTCAAATTTACGGACATGGAAGATTCGCGCGAGATGATAAATCTTGGCGTAAATGGAAAGCTAGCTTAATCACTCTCATTTCTCTTTTGATTGGTATTTGGTTTTTTTATAAATTAGGAATGACTGGTTTGCATATTCCATTTGGTGGAGAAATATATTTAGGAATTTTAATTATTCCGTTTTTTGTATTAGTAGCCTTGGCTACATTCTCTGGTGGAGTAATAGATGGTATAGATGGACTCTCGGGCGGAGTACTGGCTTCTATTTTTTGTGCATATTCGGCAATTGCTTTTGCTAATAATCAAATAGATTTAGCAGCTTTTTCGGGAGTCATTGCTGGAGCAATTTTGGCGTTTTTGTGGTTTAATATTCCACCTGCCAGATTCTATATGGGAGAAACAGGAATTATGGGACTTACTGTCACTCTCGCCACTTTAGCTTTTCTAACTGATTCTGTTTTTATTTTACCCATTATTGCTTTTCCTCTTGTAATAAGCTCGGGTTCAGTAATTTTACAAATTTTTTCAAAAAAATTAAGAAATGGTAAAAAAATTTTTAGATTATCTCCACTTCATCATCATTTTGAAGTTATTGGTTGGTCACCATATAAAATTACGATGCGTTACTGGGTATTGTCCGTTGTTTTTTCTATTATTGGAATAATTTTAGCAATCGTAAGTAGATGACCCTTTGAAAGACTCAGGCCTTCGGTTCTGAGACTCAGGCTCGAAGAGGTCATGGTGAGTAATATCGAACCATGAAAGAAAAAAAAGTAGATAAATTTTTTTTAATAATAGTTATAATTCTTGTCACACTTGGAGTAGCTATGTTTGTATCTGCCTCACTCGGTGTTTTAGCAAAAAATCCAACGACTTTTTACAATGTTCTTTTTAGTCAAATTGTTTTGGGTCTCGGTCTCGGCCTTGTCGGTATGTATTTTACCCTTAAAATAAATTATAAATTTTGGAGAAAATATTCTTTTTATATATTTTTACTTTCTATTCTATTAACTGCTGCTGTATTTGTACCACATTTAGGTTGGAGTCATGGTGGAGCGCAAAGATGGATAAAATTGGGCATAATATCTTTTCAACCCGTAGAATTTTTAAAATTTGGTTTTATAATTTATTTTGCGGCCTGGCTTTCATGGGCAAAAAACAAAGTACAAGATTTTCGATTTGGAATTTTACCTCTTTTGGTGATGCTTTCTATTATTGCTTTTATTTTATTTAAACAACCAGACACAAAAAGTTTTATTTTAATTTCTTTAACAGGTTTCTCAATGCTTTTTATTTCTGGTGTAAAAATAAGATATTTGCTCAGTTTGATGGCGGTGGCCCTCCTTGCCCTCGGCATATTAGTATTTTTTAAACCCTATTTACAAGATAGAGTAAAAACTTTTCTTAATCCATCTTCTGATCCCCAAGGCTCTTCTTATCAAATCCAACAATCATTAATTGCTTTTGGTTCAGGAGGAATTTTTGGTAGGGGATTTGGACAAAGTGTCCAAAAATTTAGCTATTTACCAGAACCACAAGGAGACTCTATTTTTTCTGTTGTGGGTGAAGAATTAGGTTTTGTGGGGGCAGTCAGTGTGATTATTCTTTACTTGCTTTTTCTACTTCGGGGAATCAAAATTGCGAATAATTCTCCAGATTTGTTCAGTGGACTATTGGTCTCGGGAATTGTTATACTGATAGTACTCCAGTCTTTTATGCATATTGCTTCAAATATTGGGGTCTTTCCACTTACGGGTGTGCCACTGGTTTTTATGAGCCATGGGGGTACCTCTCTTATGATTTATTTGATTGCAACTGGTATCGTGCTCCAAATATCGAAATTTAAACGACAGTATTAATAAAATTTATAAAATTATAAAATAATTATGAAAATAGTTTTTGCTGGAGGAGGAACTGGGGGGCATTTTTATCCAATTATTGCTGTAGCTGAGAGAATTAATGAAATAATTGACCATGACAATATCTTAGGAACTAAGATGTATTATATTTCTGATGATCCTTATGATAAAGGAATGCTTTTTGAGAACGGACTTTTATTTGAAAAAGTGAGTACTGGAAAAATGCGTTTATATTTTTCTTTTAAAAATTTTACTGATCTTTTTAAAATATTTTTTGGCACAATTAATGCTTTATATAAATTATTTTCAATTTACCCCGATGTGGTTTTCGGCAAAGGTGGTTATTCTTCTTTTCCTGTTCTTTTAGCAGCGAAAATTTTACATATCCCAGTAATTATTCATGAATCTGATTCTTCTCCCGGACGAGTTAATAAATGGGCTGGTCATTTTGCAAAAAAAATCGCTATTTCATTTAAAGAAACGGCAGAATTTTTTCCGAGTAAAAATATAGCATGGACGGGTCAACCCATTCGTTCGCAAATAGCCAATCCCGCATCTCAAAAAGAGGCGTTAGAATTTTTTAAATTTGAATCAGGATTACCGACTGTTTTTATTTTAGGTGGTTCGCAGGGTGCTGAACTTATAAATAATACTGTGCTTGATGCATTGCCTAGACTTATTGAAAATTATCAAGTGATTCATCAAACTGGTGTAAATAATTTTAAAAGCATTAGGAGAAGAGCTGACGTAGTACTCGCCGATAATCCAAATAAACTTCGATATGTTTCTATGCCATTTTTAAATCCATTACAAATGAGAATGGCTGCTGGTGCGGCCAAGGTGGTGGTGTCACGAGCGGGGTCTGCCTTATTTGAAATCGCATCTTGGGCTTTGCCATCTATCTTGGTGCCAATTACCAAAACTAATATGGACCATCAAAGAAAAAATGCTTTTAATTACGCGCGTGTGGGAGCTTGTTCGGTAATAGAAGAAGCAAATATGACTGCCAATATTTTCTTTTCGGAAATTGAACGAATTGTAGGCAATGAATATGTTTGGAATGAAATGTCTGTCAACGCTAAGGAGTTTAATAAAAAAGATGCAGCAATGAAAATTGCTCGTGCAATCGTAGATATTGCCCTCAGTCACGAAAAATAAAAGTATCTAGAAAAGAGAATTATAAATTTTTATGGTACGAATTTTTTAAGCTTAAAAAATTCTGAAGTTTTCGGCTCGTCAGCCTCAAAACCCCATAAAGGTTTATAATTCTCTTTTTTTTTGTAAAAATGTTAAAATAATCTCATGGACAAAAAAGTTGTTACAAGGTTTGCCCCGTCGCCAACGGGCTTTATGCATGTGGGAAATGTTCGTGCTGCTTTATATGCATGGCTTTGGGCTCGTAAAAATAACGGGACTTTTATTTTAAGAATTGAAGATACTGATAAAGAAAGGGAAGTGAAAGGCTCGATAGAGCATATTCAAGAATCTTTAAAATGGCTTGGTCTCAATTGGGATGAAGGACCAGTAATTGGTGGACCCCATACCCCGTATATACAATCAGAAAGGTTAGATATTTATAAAAAATACGCTCAAATTTTAATTGAAAAAGGTTGTGCTTACCCTGATCCATATACTGAAGATGAAGTGGATGAATTTCGCAAAAAAGCTGAATTAGAAAAAAGGCCATTTTTATATCGAGAACATAGACCAGAAAATTTTGATATTTGGGACGGCACTAAACCATTACGTTTTAAAGTACCAGAAGTCAAAGTTTTTAAATGGCACGATATGGTTTTTGGAGATTTATCCGCTGGTGTTGAGGCGCTAGATGATTTTATTTTGATTAAGACTGATGGTTATCCTACTTATAATTTCGCGCATATAGTGGATGATATAGAAATGAATGTGACCCATGTAATGCGTGGAGAAGAATTCATTTCTTCAACTCCGAAATTCCTTTCGGTTTATGAGGCTCTTAATATTAAGCCTCCAATTTATGCTTATTTGCCTCATATTATGGCACCAGGTGGAAACAAAAAATTAGGCAAAAGAGATGGAGCAAAAGATATCCTGGACTATAAAAAAGAGGGCTATTTGCCGGAAGCGATGATAAATTTCTTGGCATTGCTTGGTTGGCACCCATCTAATGATAAAGAAATATTTTCCAGAGAAGAATTAATAAAGGTTTTTGAAATAGAAAGAATACAAAAATCTGGCGCTCAGATGAGTGTTGATAAATTGGATTGGATAAATAAAGAACACATAAAAAAATTATCGAAAGAAGAATTAGAAAAAAATATTTTTGAATATTTGCCAGAAAATTACAGAAATTCCAAACTTGTGCCAGTAATTGTAGAGAGAATTTCAAAGTGGGGAGATATAAAAGAATTGCTTGGGGCAGGGGAGTTGGATTTCTTTTTTAAGCAAATAGAAATCCAAAAAGAAAAACTTGTATACAAAAATACCACAATAGAAAAAACTAATAATAATTTAATGCTTGCAATTAAATCATTAGAAGAATTAAATGAAGATAATTTCACTGTAGAAAATATAAAACAAGCTTTAATGCAAATTGCTAATGGCTTAGAAAATAGAGGAGAATTGTTACATCCTGTGCGTTACGCCCTCTCTGGGAGAGATAAATCCCCAGACCCTTTTATCATTGCCTCCATAATAGGTAAAAATGAAACTTTATCTCGCTTACAAAAAGCAATTTAATATTATCATTCTTTTTATTCTGGTTTTTGTACCTGTATTTTTTATTTTGGCACAAACTGCTGAAGAAGTGCAGAGTAAAATTAGTCAAAAAAATAGTGACATAGAAAAATTAAAACAAGAAATAAAGTCTTACCAATCTCAGTTGGATGAACTCTCAAAACAAAAGAGTTCTCTTCGTGGCTCTATCAAGGCTCTTGATTTAACTCGTAAAAAATTAGTTGCTGATATTGGAGTGACGGGGAAAAAAATAGAAAAAACGAATTTAAAAATTACAGGATTAAGTAAAGATATAAACATTAAACAAAATTCCATTTCTAATAATATTGAAGCCATTTCTGAAGGCATAAAACAAGCCAATGAATTTGAAAATAAAAGTATTGTAGAAAACATATTATCTTCAGAAGATTTTTCTCTTGTTTGGAATGATATTGATAATACGATGAGACTTCGAGAAAAAATTCGTGGACAAATAACAGAATTAAAACAAGTAAAAGGAGAATTGGAAGATACTAGAAAAGAGACGATTGATGCAAAAAATGAATTACTCAGTTTAAAATCTGAACTTGCTGACCAGAAAAAAATTGTTGAACAAAATACTAAAGAAAAAAATAAACTCCTAGCTCAGACAAAAAATAGTGAAGCGAACTACCAAAAGATTTTGAAAGAAAGATTGGCGCAGAAAGATGCCATTGAAAAAGAACTTCGAGATTATGAATCACAGCTCACATATATTTTAGATCCATCTAGATTACCTAAAAGTGGAATATTTTCTTGGCCACTTGATTATATATATATAACACAACTTTTTGGTAAAACAGTCGACGCAAAGAGACTCTATGCCTCTGGAAGCCATGGCGGAGTTGATTTTAGGGCTCCAGTCGGAACACCAGTAAAAGCTATGGCGTCTGGTGTGGTGGCGGGGGTTGGAGATACCGATACACAATGTCCTGGAGCATCTTTTGGCAAGTTTGTTTTTATTCAATATGACAATGGACTTTCGAGCGCCTATGGGCATCTTTCTCTTGTGAGGATAAATGTAGGGGATAGGGTAACTAGAAGTACTGTCGTGGCTTATAGTGGCAATACGGGCTATTCTACGGGTCCCCATCTTCATGTGTCAGTATATGCTCCAGATGCAGCTCAAGTTAAAAGTCTGCCTAGTAAATCTTGTCCAGGACGAATTTTGACTCAACCAATCGCGCCGATTAATGCTTACCTTGATCCAATGTATTTTTTACCTCCTTATACAAAGCCTTAATTTTTACTTGAAAAATTAATATCCTATGGTAAAATTAAAATATGTTTAAAAATATAAAAAGTCAAAGTAGTGGATTTTTACAATTAATAATTATTATCATTATTGCTTTACTATTGATGAAATTTTTTGGTATAACTATCTCTGGTTTATTTAATTGGTTCAAATCATATTTCGCAAGTGTATTTTAATAAAATAAATTATTTATGCCCAGCATGATAATGTTTTATCAAATGAAAAATTTTAATAAAAAAACACAGAAGGGTATGAGCATATTAGGGATTCTTGTTCTAGGTTTTATTTTAATTTTAGTGCTCAGTTACTTCAGTATTAGTATTAAAAGTGTCGTAGAGAGCCCTACTGGACAAGAGAATTTAAACTATGTCGGGGGAGGGACTCGAAGTGTTTGGAATGATTATTTAAAAAGACCAGCTTCTTATTTATGGAACGATATTTGGATAAATATTTTTTGGAAAGGTTTTATAAATAATATGGAACGCATTCGTGATGGACAACCTACTGATTTCGATAAAGCGGCCGTAAACCTTGAAGTTCAACAATAGTAATAGTGTCTTACAAACAGCTATGTTTGCAGTATAATAATACCGCAAGATGGATTGTGAGTACACTACAGAGTAAGTGTCTTACAATCCAGTTATGTTTGCGACCCAGATATAGGGTCGCAAACATATATTGTGCGACACGCCTATCTTTTATCTACACGAGCTAGAAAGAGCGTATCCTGCCCTTTCAGCCTCTTCCCTAGTGTTGAAATAAACCCTGTTTTCTTGCTTAATGGTTTTACCAGCAGAACATCCCAAAGAATAATATTTACTTCCCTTGTTTGAAGCAAAAAATATTCCATTATTATTTTGATTTAAATCAGTTTTTGGCTCATTTATAGCTTTGATGACATTTGCCCCATCCCCTGCATATTCGACCCGTAAACCGTCATTTTTGGGCTCTTTAGACAGTCTACCTAGGCCAAATGACCCCAAACCTACCAAAATTATTATAATAATGGTTAAAATATCTTTTCCTGTGTTAGATTCAATAAAATGCTTGATTTTTTCCATATAATGCTTTATACTGCGAATGCATTTAATTTTAACATTTAATAATATAGAAACAATATGGCACATAGAAAAGCTGGCGGAACCGCGAAAAATTTAAGAGATTCAAACCCAAAATATTTAGGTACTAAATTGGCTGATGGTGAACGAGCACAAAAAGGCTCTATTATCGTCCGTCAACGTGGCACAGTCATCATGGCTGGTAATGGTGTATCCACAGGCAAAGACCATACTCTTTTCGCTCTCAAAGATGGCACTGTAAAATTTGGCTCTCGTCGAAAAATTTCTTTTAACGGTAGAACAGTAATCAAGAAAGTAGTAAACCTAGTCTAAAAAATAAAACATAATTAAAAAATCCCCGCTCTGGGGATTTTTTAAATTCCTTCCACCATTAATTTAAATGAAGATTTTTTACCTTTGATAGAAATTGGAATTTCAAATTCCCCTATTTCTTTGATTGGTTTTTCGAGAATGATAAATTCTTCACTAATATCGGCGTGATGTTCAATATGCATTGCTTCTACAATTTCTTTACTGTGAATTGCCGAAAAAAGAGAGCCTTTTTCATTGGCCTTACCTTTTATATGCACTACTTTGCCTTTTATTTCTTCTAAATTTCGCATTAGAAGATCTTCTTGCACTTCCCTTTCTATCTCAATATTCTTCTTTCTTTTTTCGAGTAAAGCAATCGCGTTTGGTGTAGCGGCTTCAGCCAATTTTCTAGGAAATAAAAAATTTACGGCATAACCATCGTTTATTTCTTTTATATCGTATTTCTTACCCACCTTGACTACATCTTGTAAAAATATTACTTTCATTTTTTTATTGATTAAGTAATTCTATTGCTTTATCCATCTGTGGGTCTTTTTTTTCGTCAAAATCTTTTTTTGTCATTTCTACTTTATAATCTGGAGTTAAACCTTTTTCATGAATCAAATGTCCATTAGGTGTGAGCCATTTTGCCACAGTGATTTTCAATATTGTATTCTTGGTAATATCTATTACCTCTTGGACTGAACCCTTGCCAAAACTCTGTTCTCCCACTAATTTTGCGCGTTTATGATCTTGCATAGCACCCGCCACTATTTCTGAAGCAGAGGCTGAGCCACTATTTATAAGAATTACAAATTTTGAATCTTCAGGAAAGACATTGTATCCCCTACTGCGAAAAACTTTTGGTTTCTCATTACCACCATAGTCTTCGGTTACTACTACTTTACCTCCAGGTAAAAACCAAGAAGAAATATCAACTGCAGCATCCAAATATCCCCCGGGATTACCACGTAAATCAAGAAGGAGTTTTTTACTCCTTGATTCAATAAATTTTTTCATTGCTTTATTGAATAAATTTGCAGAATTTTCGGAGAAACTATAAAGCTTAATAACAAAAATTTCATCTGTTCGTATTTCGGTATCTAATGTGGGCACATTGATAATGTCACGGGTAATTTTAAATTCTTTTGGTTCTTTAAAACCATTTCTAAATATCATAAGAGTAACAGTAGTTCCTTTTTCTCCACGAATTAATTTAACCGCTTGTTCA
The DNA here is from genome assembly GCA_964355475.1 of uncultured Candidatus Saccharibacteria bacterium. Classification (GTDB taxonomy): domain Bacteria; phylum Patescibacteriota; class Minisyncoccia; order Phycocordibacterales; family UBA9973; genus UBA9973. The sequence goes on along the minus strand of CAYHDS010000003.1, from coordinate 5,028 downwards.
GTACTCAATTCATTGGTAATAGTTTTATCAATTTTTAAAATCTGATCGCCAGGATGAATACCTGCTTTTTCTGCTGGAGTATCTTTTAGTGGAGCGATAACTGTTAAGATTTTATTTTTTATACCTATCTCCATACCAACTCCCGTAAAATTTCCAGCTATTTCTTCTTGAAAAGCTTTTGACTCTTCAGGGTCAAAAAATACGCTATAAGGGTCATTTAATGAGTTTACGAGGCCTGAAATTGCCCCATAAACCTTCTTTTGATCACTTATTTCCCCTGCATTAGGAGCTTTTTCATTTATAACATTCCAGGTTTTCCAAAAAGGAGAAAAATCAGCCTTTGTGTCTACTGCAATTTCTTTATTAGTTAATGAAGTAACTTTCTCTATTTCTGGTCTTTTATTTTTTCCAACGTAAATTCCCAAAAAGAAAGACAGTGCAATAAACAAAATTACCAGCAGAATACGTTTTGTTTTTAAAAATTCGAGCATTATTTTCATTTTTTTTGATATTTATATTACGTTTTTTGTATCTTCGTTTTGTTTTTCGACGAAATCATGATTTTCAGAAAAGTTTTCAAAAATTATTTTTTCTTCTCCTTCTTTATTTTCTTTTGATAAAACATAACTTAAGTAAACAATAGTGAGACCAGAAAGAGTTAATAAAATATTTTTAAAGACATAAGGGAAGCCCAAATAAGGTAATACTGCTATCCAAAAACCCAAAATTGAAAGTATTTTTATTTTACTCATAGGATATAGTATATTCTATCAATATTTATAATGCAAATAGACTTATTTAAAATATTCAGGTGTATTTATGGACATATAATCAAGTAATCCTCGCATAATAGATGACGCTCCGATAACACCCGAGGATGGTCCTGATTCCATCAAAATAGTGAAAGCATATCTAGGATTATCATATGGGAAAAAACCAATAACCCAAGAGTTTACTTTATTTTTTGCAAGTCCGAGTTGAGCGGTACCAGTCTTGGCAGCAACTTTTACATAAGGAACATTGAGTGCCATTGCTGTGCCATAAGATACAGCTTGACGCATGCCTTCATGTACAACATCAAAATTTTCTTTCTTTAAATCTAGAATTACTATTTTTTGTTCTTTTTCTTTATTTCCTAATATTAAATGTGGAGTAATAAGTGTTCCATTGTTTGCGATTGCAGAAATTGCTCGTGTTATTTCCATCGGTGTTACCTGAAAACCATATTGTCCTATGGCTGTATGGTAAGTATCTCCAATACGCCATGGATCCCCTTTGAAATTTTTTATTTTCCATTCTGGATTTGGTATAGTGCCACCTTTTTCGTCTGGTAAATCTATGCCAGTTTTTTCTCCAATACCGAAAAGTTTGGCATATTTTTCTAAATTAATTATTCCCAATCCCCCTTGATCTCCATAACCTCCTCCAATAGTATAGAAATAGACGTCCGAAGATACAGCTAAAGCAGTTCTCATATCTGTCCAGCCATGTGCTTTCCAGTCCTTAAAAACGGTTTTTTGATCTTTAAAATAAGGATTTTGGATAGATATTGAGCCAGTAGATAGAATTTGTTTTGTTGCATTTATAATATTTTCAGTTAAAGCACCAATCGCAAAAAAAGGTTTGATGATCGAACCTGGAGTATAAAGTCCAGAGATGGTTCTATCCATAAAGATTTTTCTTTTATCAGTTAAATAACTTTTTATTGTTTTTGCATCTTTTCCAAGTGACAAAATTTCCCCATTATATTCTGGATAACTTGTAGCAGTGAGCAGTTCTCCATTTTTAATATCCATAATTATTCCCGCTCCACCAGTAAATGAATTACTTTGAGCTGCATTTTTAATCAGATTGAATAATTCTTTTTGAATTTTTGAATCTATGGTTGTAGTTACATCCTCTCCTCTTTGGGGTGCATTTACAATATTTTCTGAATGAATTTTTCCATAAGCATCTGTTTCTATTATTTTTGAGCCATTTATTCCTCTTAATTTATCATTATATTGTTTTTCTAAGCCATCAAGACCTTTAAATTCACCTTGCCAATAATTCCCCTTTTTGTCTTGAGCAGGATAACTTACATATCCTAAAATATGTGAAAATCCTGGCGATAAATATAGTCGCATTCCAAAAGATTTTTCATTTTCACTTTTTTTATTCCATGCCATTTCTACTTTATTCCTATCATAAACTATACCTCGTTCAGCAAAGAGAATGGTCTTTTCTAAAATATTATTTTCACTTCTTGTATAATACGCCCTCCCTTTTTGTATTTGGAGATATCCGAGTCTCACAGAGAAAGCAATCACAATAATTAAAAAGAAAATTCCCAAGAATGTAATTGTTTTTTTTGAAATAGTTTTTTCTATACGTCCCTCGAATTGTTGACGATTAAAATTTTCTATATTTTTTGAATCTAGAAAAATTTCATCTGGTTCTACGAGAGTGTTTTTCATCTTATTTTTTCTAAATTTTCTATATATCATTATGATTTTTGATTCAACCTTAATTTATTTTTTAGCAACTCCAAAATTATAAAACAAAATATTGAAACGATAAAAGATGTAATTGTTATGTTTAAAAATCCAAGTTTTGGTATTCCGTAGAGTAAATCCGAAAATAAAAATAGAAAAATTGCTTCAATAAAAAAATTAAAATGAATCATCCCCAAAAGAGCCAATATGGCAGATACCCATAGCGGCAAGGCTAATATCGAAAAAAGTAAGACAAAAAAAGCTATAACTCGCAATATCATAAGCTCATCTTAACATATTAGAAAATTAGGTGCCAAAGATAGCGCAATAGAAAGAAAATTATTCCCAGAAGTAAGCCATAGAAAATTAATTTAGAATTAAAAATAAAAGAAATTAAAGAAAAAAAGAAAAGTTTTATATATTTAAAAGGAGTAGAGAGCTTGCCATTTTCTACTGTTTTTTCACTATTTTGGGTGTTTTTCATACTTTCAAATTCTTTTTTTATTGCTTCTTTAGTATTTTTTGATGCATCACCTATATTTTCTCGAAAATTTTCGATACCGCTGGCAGTAGCTATTATTGGCTTAGCTATGATTTCTGGTGTTTTTTCTTCAATCATTTTTCCGAGATTTTTTATTGACTCAGAGCCCCTATCTAATATAGTTTCATTAGAATCAACCGTGTTATCTTTTACAATTATTTTTTTATTGATGCTTATCTTGCTTTCTTCACTTTGATTACCAGCGAGAAATACTTCTTCGTATTTATTTGAAGATATCAAAAATTTTGCATTTTCAATTTTCGCAAAGATAGTATGATCTCCTACTGTGACTGTCCAGTCTATTGAGATGTCTTTTACTGTTCTAGATCCTATGGTGAAATTTTTTTTACCTAAAAAGGTATTTTTATCAAAAAATATTACTGTACCAGAAAATTCTCTCGTATCTGGATTAAAAAGAACTGTATAGATTTTTATTTTATCTCCCTCTTCAAGTGAATCTTTGGAATACCAGATATTTCCTGGCACGAAACCAGCGTTTGAACTTTGTGCATTTATTTTAAAAGGCAATAAAATAAGTATTAGTAACAAAATTAACCAAATTCTTTTCATATTATGTATTATACCAATTTTGAGGCCAAACCAATATAGTTTAACGGAGTAATTTTTCTTAATTCTTCTTTTACTTTATTACTTACAGATAAATCTTTAATAAAATTTTCAAAATCTACTGCTGTAACTTTTTTACCACGAGTGAGAGCTTTTAATTTTTCATATGGAAATTCTACACCCTCTCTTCTTAATATTGTTTGTATTGCTTCTGCTATTACTTCTGTATGATTTTCTAATACAGAGTGAATTTTTTCTTTGTTTATACTTATTTTACTCAATCCTTTTAATAAATATTCATAAGCAATTAGAGAGTGAGCAAAAGCTACACCGAAATTCCTTTGTACGGTTGAATCTGATAAATCTCTCTGTAATCTAGAAATTGGTAATTTGCGAGCAAAAAATTCAAACATTGAATTTGCCATACCTAAATTGCCCTCGCTATTTTCAAATTTTATTGGATTTATCTTGTGAGGCATGGTCGAAGAGCCGACTGTGCCCCCTACTAATTTTTGAATAATCCATTCATCGCTGATGTAGCGCCACATATCTTGATTAAAATCAATTAAAATAGTGTTTATTCTCCTGACATTATCAAAAATTTCTATATAAGAATCATGTGGCTCTATTTGTGTGGTTATGAGATTAGGTTGTAGTTGCAAGGTGCTAGTTTCTAGTTTATTAAGATTGGTAATAAAATTTTTACTAAATTTTAGCCAGTCTATTTTAGGGTAAGCAACAAAATGAGCATTATAGTTTCCCGTCGCTCCATTTAATTTTGCTAAAATGTTTTGTTTTTTTAATTTATTTATTTGTCGTTCCAATCTTGAAGAGAATACTTTAAATTCTTTACCGAATGTTGTTGGAGAAGCACTCTGTCCATGAGTACGAGCAAGCATTGGAAGTTTGGCATGAGCTTTTGCTAATTTATTTATTTCCAGTAAGATTTTCTTTAAATTTTCCAAAAGAACATCTGTTCCATCACGAAGCATTAAAGCATAGGCTAAATTATTTGTATCTTCGCTAGTAAGTCCAAAATGGATCCATTCCAAAATATCTTTCAAGGATGTGTTTGAAAGTTTGTCTTTCATAAAATATTCCACTGCTTTAACATCATGGTCGGTAGCTTTTATATTTTTATATCCCCTATTGTCAATATCAGAAATTATTTGCGCTTCTTTTTCTGTTAAATTGTATAAAGATCTAATTAATTTTTTTTCAGAATTAGATAACTTTCGTAATTTTATTTTTAATTCAGATAATGCGATTAAATATTCACCCTCCACTACCAAGCGATAATGCATTAATCCCCCTTCGCTGAAAATAGGTGAAAGCTCTTTTGCTGACCTTTCATAACGGCCATCTATTGGTGAAATTGAATTAAGCATCTATATTTTTCAAATTATTAGTAATTCTATCTAGAGTTGATTGTGAGAAATCGTGATT
>CAYHDS010000002.1:20339-33709 GCA_964355475.1 uncultured Candidatus Saccharibacteria bacterium | reverse complement strand
CTTCGGTAATTCTTCTTTTATATCTTTAGCATGGTCGATAAAAAGTATTCCATTTAAATGATCTGTTTCGTGTTGAAAAATTTGAGCCAAGAGTCCAGACGCACCCCTAGTAAATTTCTTGCCTTTTTCATCATAGGCCGTAATTAATGCTTTTTTGGATCGAAAAGTTTGGCCATAGAGCCATCTGACAGACAGACATCCTTCTGGCACCCAATCTTTTTCACGTGAGAGTTTGGAAATTTTTGGATTAATAAAAATCAAATCCCTCACAACAGGATTTTCTCGAGTGGGGTCGCTGTCTGGTTCTGATGAACCAGCGCTCCCTCTCGGGCCGTCGCCCTGCGAGAGACCCCGCTCGAGGAAATCTGCCTCTAGAACTTTTCCAGAAACAACGAATATTCGTAGTGAATAGCCAATTTGCGGTGCTGCGATGGCGACACCGTCATATTGGCTTTTTAATGCTTGGGACATTTCTCTTAATACTTTTTGTATTTTAGGAGTTTTAATTTCTTTAATACTTACCTCTTTGGCAATTTTGCGTAAGACTCTTTCTTTTTTTTGAAGAATTTTCTTCATCCAAATTATTTTATTTCTTTTAAGTAATCAAGCAATTTACTTAATTTTACTGTTTCTTGAGAACGATTTGACATATCACGTACAATGACTGAATTATCAATTGCTTCTTTAACTCCAAAGATAAGCGCATAAGGAATACCCAATTTTTCTGCAATAGCGAGCTGAGAGCCCAGACTGTCTTTAGATAAAGCTTGGGCTATCGGCACATGAGCTTTACGTAATATATCAATAATGTTTAAGCTTTTTAGTTTTGCTTCAGCCCCTAACTGAATAAAATATATTTTTGGTTTTTTTATTATGCGAGGAGAGAGTTTTTTATACCAAGATGAAGCCACCACCCGGTCTACACCAATTGAAAATCCAACTGCTGGTACATCTTTTTTACCACCGATTTGTCTTGCAAGATAATCATATCTACCACCACCAGCGATGGTTAGTGGGGTGCCATCTTCGCCTCCACCTTCTTCGATTATTTCAAAAACTGTGCGAGTATAATAAGAAAGACCACGAACGAGATTTTTATTGATGGTATAGTTTATTTCCATTTCTTCTAAGTATTCTAGAACTTCTTTGAAATGTTTTTTACAAGAGGCACAGAGAAAGCTGATAGAGTCTGGCGCTTGTTCGTTTACAATAATCGTTTTTTCTTCTTTAGAATCAAGTATTCGAAGGGGATTGCTTTTTAGTCTTTGACGATCCACATTTCCTAAACTGTTTATGTGTTTTCGGTAATAGTTAGAAAGCTCTCTAATATAAGCCCCGCGACATTCTTTATCGCCAATAGAATTTATATTCACTGAAAGATTTTCTGCGCCTGCTTCTTCGAGTATACTCATACCTACTTTGATTATTAAAGCATCCATAATGCTTTTATCACTACCTAAAGTATCTAAATCAAATTGCCAAAGCTGACGATAGCGTCCTCGCTGAGGTTTGTCGTGTCTGAAAACAGGACCATATTGATAAAACATAACTGGCTGGGGCATATTTTGCATTCCGTGTTCAATATAAGCACGCATTAGAGCGCCTGTGTGTTCAGGTCGAAGCGCTAAATGATCTCCACCCTTTGTTCGCAATGTATACATTTCCTTGTCGACAATATCTGTGCCTTCACCAATTCCCGAAGTAAAAACTTCCTCATTTTCTAATATTGGAGTTTCAATTGGTTTAAAACCGTAATAGACGGCAATTTCTTGAGCTTTTTCAAAAAATCCTTGGAAATTATAATATTCCTCATTCATTAAATCTCTCATTCCTTTTGGAGAGGCGAGCTCTTTTACTTTTACCTTGTTTTCTTTTTTCACTTTATTTTTCTTTTTCATCTCTTACTTACCTTGTAGTAAATTTACTTTACTACTTAGATTCCGACTGTTGATAATTTCCTGGCAACAAATCTATATTACGTATTGGCAGAAGTCTCAAAAATGCTTTACCCATAATTAAATCTCTCGTCACCGCACCCCAGTATCTGGAGTCTGAACTTGCCGATCTATTGTCTCCCATGACGAAGTATTCTGTTTCTTTTAATTCGGAATGCTCATTGTTGTTAGATTCATTTTGTACATAAGGTTGCTCGAGAATTAGCCCATTGGGATGTTCTTTATTTGTTATGGTAACCGTGCTTCCTTTGATATCAACTTTTTCGCCCGGTAAACCGATAATTCTTTTGATAAAGAATTTTTTCTTGTCATTCGGATAGCGAAAAACTATTACATCAAAACGTTTTGGATCTTCTAGTCTATAAGATATTTCGTCGACTATTAAATAATCTCCATTTAGAAAGGCAGGGAACATTGAAGACCCAGAAACGATAAATGGTTGAGCGATAAAAATGCGTATCGGGATGACTATCAAGATAGCAATGATACCAAAACGAACAAGTTCCCAGGGACTTTCTTTCTTTTTTTCTTCTTCCATAAACACAAATATAAGCTAAGCTTGTAATTTCATCGGGCTTCGCCAAAAATAAAAAATCATTTTTCTTTTCGGTTTCAGCTTTAGAAATCATAACATAAAAAATTCTTGACATGTGGTGAGTTTTTGTTGTGTAATTAAGAATTAAGAATTAAGAATTAAGAATTTTGCTATTATAAGAATATGAAAATAGTGGTTGGTTTGGGCAATCCAGGAGCGGAATATGAAAATACTAGACATAATACTGGACGGATTATGGTTGGCCTAATTGAGAAAAAATTAGAAGGTGTGAAAATTAAATTTATCACTCCTGATAATTTTATGAATAATTCCGGCAAAGCTGTTGCCCAATTGATTAAAACAAAAAAAGACTTGAAAGATCTGGTGGTAATTTATGATGATATTGATTTACCTATTGGCAAGATGAAAATTTCTTTTAATCGTTCTTCTGGCGGACACAATGGATTAGGCTCTGTTATTAAAGCCCTAAAGTCCGAAGAATTTTTGCGTATTCGAATTGGTATTTCTCCTGTAACTCCGTCTGGTAAATTAAGAAAACCAACAGGAGAGAAGAATGTAATTAAATTTATATTAGGAGAATACAAAAAGTCAGAACTGGAAACATTAAAAAAGCTTTCTAAAAAAGTAGCGGAAGCCGTCGGAATTATTTTCACTGAGAGTAAAGACAAAGCGATGTCTCTTTATAATTAATTTTTAAAAATGTATGAGGCCAGACAGTTTAAAAGGAAAAACCCCTAGAGAAATAGAAGATCAAATACTTAAAGAATTTGAAGAATTTTGCTCTTCGCAAAGTTTAGAACAACTAAAAGATTTATTAGAAAGAGCAAAATTAGTGACTCACACTGATGAAATAGGAAAGAAAGAAGAGACTATCAAACGTGTTGCTCGTGAAAAGTTTGGAGTTGATTTATAACTTTTTAAATCTCCTTTACAGCTTCTATTACAATACTTTTTTCTCCATTTCTATTTGATACTTTACCAGAAAGAGCAATGCATTTTTCGGCGACTAATATATCGATAACATCTTTGTAGAGAGAGGGAAAACATACAGCCTCTATTGAACCAGTCAAGTCAGCAATTTTCAAAAATGCCATACGTTCGTTGTTTCTGGTTACGACTTGTCTGGCAGATTCAATGATTCCAGCAATAGTCACAGGCATACCATTACCGAGTTCTTCTTTTATTTTTTTAATATTTATATCTCGACTGTTTAATTTGTCACGTAGTCGATCGAGCGGATGACCAGAAATATAAAGTCCCAATAATTCTTTCTCCCAAAGCAATTTTTCTGCTTGATTAGCATTTTCTGCACTTTGCATTTTAAATTCTGGTATTGCCACTTTGGCTAGTCCACCAAAAAGAGAAACTTGATTTTGGTCTTGTTTGGATCCTTCATGGTTATATGCAAGCATTCCTTCTTCATTTGCCAAAAACACTCCACGGTCGCCCCATTCATCCATACATCCAGACTTTATGAGTGCATCGAGCGATTTTTTGTTTAAATTTTTATGTTTAATTCTATCTAGAAAATCAGTAATTGATTTAAAATGTCCTCGTTCTTTGCGTTCTCTTATTATTGCATCGGCAATATCGGTGCCTAAATTTTTTATAGTATATAAACCAAACCTTATTTTTGCACTTTTATTTTCTTTATTTATATTTATACCAGTTCCTTCGGGCAGACAAGTAAAGCCCCCAAAGCTCTCGTTGATATTTGGCGGAAGTACTGGAATATTCATATTTTTACATTCATTAATTATTTCTGAAATTTTCTCCACATCTCCAGATTCAGCTGTCAAAATAGCAGCCATATATTCAACCGGGTAATTTGCTTTCATGTATGCGGTTTGATATGCCACCTTGCCATATGAAGCTGCATGGGCCTTGTTGAAACCATAAGCTTGAAAAGGCTCAAAAAGTTTCCAAAGTTTCTCGGCAAATTCGTGAGTCTGACCATTTGTCACTATACCATCGGTAAATTTATCATATTGCGCTGCCATTTCTTTTGGAATTTTTTTACCAACAGCCTTACGGAATTTATCTGCTTCTTCCCAGTTGTAACCAGCAAGTTCTATCGCGCAAAATAGTAAATCATCTTGATAGACAATAAGCCCGTATGATTCTCCTAAGAATTTTTTCATTCTTGGATCTAAGTATTTCACAAGATTAGAATTATGTTTGCGTTTTATATATTCAGGAATTGATTCCATTGGTCCTGGGCGATAAAGGGCCACCATTGCATTGATATCGTGTATGGAAGTAGGTTTTAATTCTTTTAAATATCTAGTCATTCCACTACCATTTAATTGAAATAGTCCTTCCGTCTGACCTTTGGCTAAAAGTGAGAAAGTTTTTTTATCATCAAGCGGAATGCGTTCTATGTCTATGTCTATGTTATAGAATTTTTTTACTAAACTAATTGCATCTCCTAGAATTGCTAAGTTTCTAATACCCAAGAAATCAAATTTTAGAAGGCCAGCGTCTTCAACGCTATACATATCATATTGAGTAATTACTTTTCCACCTTTTGGGTCAAATTGGGTTGGCACATACTCATAAAGAGGCTTAGGTGAAATAACGACCCCAGCAGCGTGTACTGAAATGTGCCTAGCGCAACCTTCTAATTTTTTAGCCAAATTGATTATTTCTTTAGTATCTTTTTCTTTTTTATATGCTTCTTCTAACTCAGGAACTATTTCCATTGCATGTTCTATGGTCATTGGCATTCCTTGAGAACCCATTGGAATCATTTTAGAAAGTCTATCGCCAATAGCATAAGGGTGGCCGAGTGCTCGAGCGACATCACGAACAGAACCACGCGCCATCATGGTACCAAATGTTCCAATTTGCGCTACTTTATCTTCACCATATTTTCTCTTTGCATATTCAATCATTTCATCTCGTCTATTATCGGCAAAATCCATATCAATATCCGGCGCCGAAGGACGAAATGGGTTTAAAAATCTTTCGAAGGGAAGTTTGTATTCTATAGGGTCTACATTTGTAATTCCCAAAAGATAAGTCACCATTGATCCTGCAACAGAACCCCTGATAGTGGTTAAAATTCCGTTTTCTTTAGCGTGGCGCAGAAGGTCACCAACTACTAAAAAGTAAGGGGAATATCCTTTGTCACAAATAATTTTAAGTTCATATTCTACTCGTTCTAAAACTTCCGGAGTCGCTTTTATTTCAAGTCTTGTAAAACCGGCAAAAGTAAGTTCGCGTAATTTCTCATCATAAGTTTTCCCCTTTTCAATTTCAAATAAGGGGAAGACCCACTCACCAAGCGAGAGATCAAGATTACACATATCAGCTATTTTCATTGTATTTATAACGGCTTCTGGTATATCCTTAAAAACTTCTAGTGCTTTTTCTGTATTTAAAAAAGAAAAATCATCATCTGAGAATTCAAATTTGCTAGCTTCTTTATTATCTCCTTGTGTATTGATTTGTAGAAGTGTGTGATGTGCATCATGGTCATCACTGCATGGATAATGTGAATCCTGGGTCGCTACCAGGGGAATATTATTTTTTTTCGCAAGTTTAATGAGAGTTTCACGAACTATTTTGTCGTTTTCTACCGAAGGGTGACATTGAATTTCTATAAAATAATTTTCTTTGCCAAAAATATCTTGATATTCCGCTACTAATTTGTCAGCTTTATCTTTATCACCTCGTAAAATAGTTTGTGATAATTCACCACCAAGACACCCAGACAAAGCTATAATGCCATCGGAATATTTACGCAAAATTTCTTTGTCCATTCGTGGTCTGTAATAAAAACCCTCAAGGTTGGAAATTGTAACAAGGCGAATTAAATTTTTATATCCTTGCAAATTTTTTGCAAGCAAAGTGAGGTGATAATATCTCTTCGTACCATTTGCTTCGGTGTTTTTATTCTGGTCTTTATCCAAGCGCGAACCAGCAGTCATATATGCTTCTACTCCGATTATGGGTTTGATACCAGCTTTTTTTGCTAATTTATAAAATTCAATAGCCCCATACATATTACCGTGATCGGTAATAGCCATTGCAGGCATTTTAAATTTTTTAGCTAAATCTATTAAATCTTCAAGCTTAGAAAGCCCGTCTAATAGGGAATAGTGTGAATGGGTGTGGAGGTGTATAAAGCTTTCTTTTTCTCCTTTCATTTTTATGATTATACACTTTTTCTTTGTTTTTGGTATAATTAAAAAATGAAAAAAATTAGAGTTGGTATTAATGGTTTTGGTAGAATTGGTAGGGCATTTTTTAAAATTGCTTGGGACAGACCTGAGATTGAAATAGTGGCAATAAATGATTTATCTAATGTAGAAAATTTAGCTTATTTACTTAAATATGACACCGTTTATCATGAATGGAAACATGATATTAAAACAAATGGACAAGAAATAATTATTGACGGCAAGGCTGTAAAAGTTTTGACAGAAAAAGATCCAAGCAAACTTCCCTGGGAGGATTTTAATATAGATGTTGTAGTAGAATCTACTGGACTTTTCACCACTTTTGATAAAGCAAAAATGCATATTGATGCGGGTGCGAAAAAAGTAGTTATTACTGCTCCCGCTAGAGATGAAGGAAATGAAAAAGGGGAAACCATTTTGCTCGGGGTAAATGAAGAAAAATTTGGCACATGTGATATTACTTCAAATGCATCTTGCACTACAAATGCAGCAAGCCCACTCATCGCAATTTTGGATGAAGCGCTCGGAATTGAAAAGGCCATTTTAAATACTGTGCATGGATACACCGCTAGTCAATCTCTAGTAGATGGACTAAGTAAAAAACCTGCCCGCCCGGGTTCGGCAGGCGGGGATATGCGTGAAGGTCGCGCAGCTGCGCAAAATATTGTCCCATCTTCTACGGGCGCAGCCATTGCCGTGACTAAAGCCTTTACAAAACTTTCTGGTCTCTTTGATGGTATATCTATTCGTGTGCCCGTAGTCGCAGGATCTATCGTTGATATTACTTTTATTTCAAAAAAAGAAACTACAGCCCAAGAGGTGAATGCAATTTTGAAAAAAGCATCGAAAGATAAAAGATGGGAAAATATTTTTTCTGTTACCGAAGAACCACTTGTCTCTAGCGATATATTGGGTAGCCACTACGGCTCCATTGCAGACTTAGCGATGACCCGTGTGGTCGGAGGAAATCTGGTGAAAGTTATGGCTTGGTATGATAATGAAATGGGGTATACCTATACACTCATTGATCATGTCATCAAAACAGGGAATACGATAAATTAAAATATTGCAGAGCAAGCTCTAACGATAAATAAACATGAATAGGATTTCAATATGAGATATTGTATATTAAAGAATTTATACTAATAGTAATTTTTGGATAAATATGCGCGGCCAGAGTCGCCAAAGAGCATTACTACCATGTCTCCTTTTTTTAGTTTATTTAAATATTTTGAAACAGTATAAGATACTGCGCCACTGCCTGTGCCAACCAAAAGGCCATATTTGGATGCCATTATTGGAAGCATGCCAAGACCGTGTTTGTCCGAGACTGGGAAAAATTTATCAATTACAGATTCATTTAGGCAATCTGTTTGAAAATCAATTCCTATTCCTTCCATTTTGTAAGGCTTTGGATGACCGTTGGTGGAATGAAAAGAAGTATCAATATCAACAGCCATTATTTTAATTTTTGGATTTTTTTCTTTCAAAAATTTTCCCGCTCCACTGATGGCGCCACCAGTCCCAGCTGCTGCAAAAAAATGAGTAATTTTTCCTTTAGTTTGACGCCAAATTTCTGGTCCCAAGGATGAATAATGAGCTTTAGGATTAGAAAGATTAAAGTATTGATCGGGCATAAAAGAATTCGGTATCTTTTTTAAAAGTTTTTTAGCTTGATTATGACGACTTTTTGGATCATGAATTGGGACAGCAGGGCAGGCGACTACTTTTGCTCCATAAGCTTTAATTGTTTTTATTTTTTCTTCACTCATAGCTGGAGAAGCGGTAATAATAACTTTGTATCCTTTCATCGCACCAATCATGGCGCAAGCAACTCCTTGGTTTCCTGAAGATGATTCTATAATAGTTCCACCAGGTTTTAACAAACCCTTTTTTTCTGCTTCCTCAATCATAAAAAGAGCAGAGCGGTCTTTGATGCTACCTCCAGGATTTAAATATTCTAATTTTGCAAAAATTTGTGCTTTGGTATTAAAAGGGACTCTTACTAGAGGTGTGTTGCCTATGGCACTTAATAAGTCTTTTGATAAATTTTGTTTTTTCATTGTATTAAAAAATTCAGGGTGGGAGCGGCATTCGGGAGAATGCCGCTCCGCCTGCGATGAGTCCTAGTTCTGTTTCCACCAACGAATTGGTGAGCGTGCATGCTTGGGCCAGACGTACAGAGTGAAGTACACACTCGTGTTCTCGTCTTTGAAGTGGGTGTTGATCTTACCCACCTTGAACCAATCTTTGATCTTCTTGAGGCTCATGGCGTGCTCCTGAAGAACGGGGTTTATTTGTTTAAAGAATATATTCTTTAAACAAATATGTTAAGTTTTTTAACATTCATGTAAAGATTTGGACTTTTTGTAAAATCTGTTAGAATAAGTGAAAATCAACAAGTTGCTTGCGCTGGTATTAATACAATAGAAGAACTTGTATCGGCACCTACAGAATTTTCTTTTATTGTTGATGAAAAAGATTTTGGAAGAACTGTTGCTTTATTTTCTGAATTGCACAGAGAAACAAATAAGTGATATACTTTTACTATGAAAATTTTTATTGAGGCAGACCATGTCGGCTTTGAAATAAAAGAGAAATTAATGGATTATTTGATTAATCAGGGCTACGAAGTTGCCGACAAAGGTGCTTTTGTTTTTAATAAAGATGATGATTATCCAGATTTTGTTAGGCCTGTCGCCGAGGCAGTTGTCAGTGAAGAGGGTTCGATGGGTATTATTATTGGTGGTTCTGGTTTTGGTGAAGCAATTTGTGCTAATAGAGTAAGGGGATCCAGAGCTTTGGTATTTTATGGTCCAATGTTACCAGAAATTGCTGTTGATGTGGAAGGTAGAAAGAGTGATGATCCATACGAAATTATAAAACTTGCACGACTACATAATGATGCAAATATTATTTCTTTTGGTGTGCGTTTTATAACTGAGGAGCAAATGAAGGAAGCTGTAAAAGTATTTTTGGAGACAAAATTTTCTGGCGACGAGAGACATGTCAGAAGAATAAAAAAATTAGATTTATAAAAATATGACTGAAATCGAAATTATACCAGCAATATTACCTAAAAATTATGAAGATTTAAAAAATAAAATTTCTCTTGTTAGGGGAGTGGTGCCAATCGTGCAAATAGACATTTGTGATGGGATATTTGTGTCATCTCATACTTGGCCCTTTTCATCTTCTTCGTCTGACATATATTTTACAAGAATTTTAAATGAACAAGAAGGTATGCCCTTTTGGGAAGATATCGATTTTGAACTTGATTTAATGGTAGCTGATGCCGTGGAGAATTTTGATATTTATAATAAATTGGGCGCCAAAGGAATAATTTTTCACATTGAAGCGATGAAAAGTGTAGATGATTTTAGAGATTTTTTAGAGGGCATCGATCCATATATGAGAGAAGTGACACAAATAGGAGTCGCTATAAACCCAGCTACTCCATTGGAACAACTTTTTCCATTAATTTCATGTATAGATTTTGTGCAATGTATGGGTAGTGATGAAATTGGTTTCAGCGGGGTTGATTTAGATGAAAAAGTTTACGATAAAATAAAAATTTTGAGAGAAAAATATTTTGATTTACCTATTGCTGTTGATATTGGCGTCAACAAAAAAACCGCGTCACTATTAATTGAAACGGGAGCGACAAAACTCATTATCGGTTCGGCAATTTTCAACACGGATGATATAATTGGAACAATAGAAGAGTTTAAAAATTTATAATATGCTTACTGAGGCAAAAGTAAAAGATTTAGAAAAGAAAGCGAATGATATTCGTATCTCTATTATAGAGATGCTTTTGGAAGCAAAAAGTGGGCACAGTGCGGGACCTCTCGGTATGGCAGATATTTTTACCCTTTTATATTTTCATATATTAAAACATGATCCCAAAAATCCATTTTGGGAAGAACGCGATAGATTAGTATTATCAAATGGCCATATTTGTCCAGTTTTTTATGCGACGATGACGCATGCTGGATATTTTCCTGTAAAGGAACTTCAAACTTTACGCAAATTGGGTACTCGACTTCAAGGTCATCCGCATCGTGAATATATGCCATGGCTTGAAAATAGCTCTGGCCCCCTCGGTTCTGGACTTTCGCAAGCAGTGGGTATGGCGCTCGCAGATAGGATTGATAATGGAGCCAATACGTCTAGGCTTGTGTATTGTTTAATGTCCGATGGTGAGCTCGATGAAGGAAATTCTTGGGAGGGAATAATGCTGGCTGGAAAACATAAATTAAGAAATTTGATTGCTATTGTTGATAGAAATAATATTCAAATTGAAGGTGTGACCGAAGAAGTGATGCCACTCGAACCACTTGCTGATAAGTGGAGAGCTTTTAATTGGCATGTTATTAAAACTGTTGGCCATGATTTTAAATCTTTAAATGAAGCATTTGAAGAAGCACAGGCAATATATGAAAAGCCGACGGTAATCATTGCACATACAGTTCCCGGAAAAGGAGTTTCTTTTATGGAGAGAAATTATAAATGGCATGGTAAGGCGCCCAATAAAGAAGAAGCTGAAAAAGCACTTGCCGAATTAAAATCAAAAATAAAAGAATAAATATGTTAAATCCTAAATTAAAATTAAATCCAAAAATTTTCAGTGACGACGTGGAACAAATACCTATTCGAACAGGTTTTGGACAAGGCCTGATGCAAGCAGGAGAAATAGATAAAAATGTAGTAGCGCTTTGTGCGGATTTGACCGAGAGTACGCAAATGCATTTTTTTGCACATAAATTTCCTGAGAGATTTGTGCAAATCGGAGTAGCTGAGCAGAATTTAGTCACCGTAGCTTCTGGTATGTCGGCGATGGGAAAAATTCCTTTCTGTTCTTCTTATGCAATGTTTTCCCCGGGACGAAATTGGGAACAAATTAGAACGACGATTGCCTATAATGATAGAAAAGTTGTTATTGTGGGTTCGCATTCAGGTATCTCAGTAGGTCCTGATGGTGGCACTCATCAAGCATTGGAAGATATTGCGCTTATGCGAGTTATGCCAAATATGGATGTTGTTTCACCTTGCGATGCATTAGAAGCCAAGAAAGCAACTATGGCATTGGCAAAAAGTAAAAAACCAGCATATTTGCGTTTGGTTCGTGAAAAAACGCCAATCATAACAACAGAAGAAACACCATTTGAATTGGGGAAAAGTAATATTTTTTGGATGCCAGATGTAGGTTTAGCCCAAGTGGGGATAATGGTAACAGGTGGATTGATGCATCATGCACTTTTTGCTGCGAAAGAACTTGAAAGGGAGGGTATAAAAATAAAAGTTATGAATATGGCTTCCATCAAACCAATAGATGCGAATGCTATTTTAGAATTGGCAAAAGAAACCAAAGCAATAGTTACTGTAGAAGAACACCAAATTGCTGGTGGCATGGGTTCGGCTGTGGCAGAAGTTCTCGCACAAAATTATCCTGTGCCCATGGAATTTATCGGTATAAAAAACACCTTTGGTCAAAGCGGAACACCTGATGAACTTATTGAACACTATGGTATGGGAAAAAATTCTATTAAAGAAGCTGTAAAAAAAGTTCTCAAAAGAAAAATTTAGATTTTTTTTACTTTGTAACTCTCTGGTGCTACTTTTAGATATTCTTCGAGTTTTTCTCGCGCGAGAAGTCCCTTTTGTGCGCCGATATATTTGACGACAGACATTGCATTGATTCCCGCCCAAGAGAGTGCTTCTGCCAGGGTTTTACCTAAAATAATTGCCGATACAACAGTAGAAGAGAACGCATCTCCAGCCCCTGTTCTTTCATAAGGTGGTTCGGGGTCAGGATATATTGGTATAAATAAATAATCTTGGCCATCATATGCATATGCACCACTTGGTCCATCGGTTATGACTACATTTTTAGGTCCCAAGTCATATATACTTTTTAACAAATCTTTTATTTCAAGAGCATCAATTCCTAAGATTTTTTTAGCTTCTTCGACATTGCAGAAAAATATTTCTGAATGTTTATAAAGTCTTGCCAATTTTTCTTTGCCTAATTTTATTTCAAATTTACCAGGCTGAAAAGCTAATTTTGTTTCGGTATGAGTATCTAAATAGTCCGCAAGTATAAGATGAAAAGGAAAAGCTGTTTCATTCACTGAACTAAAATAAATCCATTTTGGTTCCTCCATTTCTGGTAAAAGATATGGATAAATTTCATGTTTGATTAAAATAGTTCTATCAGCCTCGTATCCTAATACATAATGATAATTAGTTTTTATTCCTTTATTTATTTTTACTAAATCAGTATTTACTTTGTTTTCTTTTAAAGAATTTAAACATAGAATACCTTCCTTGTCATCGCCAATGTTTGAAATTAACGCGCTCTTGAGCCCGAGCCGAGAAGCAGATACAACAGCATTTCCCGCATTTCCAACCGCTGGAAGAATGTACATTTCTTCATAAGGTATTTTATCGGCAAAAGGCATACATATTTCATAATCTTTTGAGTCTGGAGTGCCACGAATAGTTGCTTGTTTTAATTTAATAAAAGCATCTATTACAATATCCCCAATTGCCAAAAATTCTATTTTATTCTCTTCCGTGTTCATGATATCATTGTATCATATTATAAAATAAACAAAATTTATGTCTCGAAATATAATTTTAATTTTATTTGGAATTATTTTCTTCTCTTCA
>CAYHDS010000002.1:13160-20239 GCA_964355475.1 uncultured Candidatus Saccharibacteria bacterium | reverse complement strand
ATTTATGTCTCGAAATATAATTTTAATTTTATTTGGAATTATTTTCTTCTCTTCAGGATTTAATTTAGCATACGCAGAAGTAATTATAAACGAAGTACAACTTTTACCTACGAGTGAAAGGTTTATAGAACTTTATAATACAGGTGACTCAGCGGTTAATTTAACAAACTGGCTAATGCAGAGAAAAACTTTAACCTCGGACTCTTTTAGTTCTTTGGTTACAAGTTTAAATTTTGAAGGCAAAAGTATTGGCGCAAAGGATTATTTTGTAATTTCAAGAGTTCAAATTGGTAATTCTGATATTGTGGTTAATACCTTAACCCTTACCGAATCAAATACAATTCAAATTAAAATTTCTGGAGCTAGTGAAATAATAGATAAAATTAGCTGGGGAGGTGTTGCTGATTGTATCAATCCGTGTCCACCAAATCCAGCAGAAGGCCAGAGCCTTCAGCGTACAGTATCAGGCTCTTGGATTGTTGCTACTCCGACACCTGGAACGGCTAATGAAATCATACCCCCACCTTCTAGCTCTTCCGATAGCACTCCTGCGACTTCTAGCACCACTAGCAGTGGGGGCACAGGTGAAAATCCTTCATTAAAAAATTTAAAAAAAGAACAAAAAATTAAAACTAAAATTTTAGCCAAAAATTTTGCTTTTGTCGGTGTTCCAGTGGAGTTTGAAGCAAACACTACGGGTTATTATGGAGAAATGCTTCCATATGGAAAATATTTTTGGAATTTTGGAGATGGGGATTTTAAGGAAATGAAAGTAAATGAAGAAAAATTTTCTCATATTTATTTTTATCCAGGAGAGTATGCCGTGAATTTGGAATATTATATGAATTATGCCTCTGCAAATCCTGAAGCAGTAGATAAAATTATTATCAAAACAATTACCCCAGACGTTTTAATATCTAATGTTGGAAATGAGGCAGATTTTTTTGTAGAGCTTACAAATAGCACAAATTATGATGCTGATATATCTCAATGGATTTTATCTAGTGATAAGGTAAATTTTGTTTTGCCCAAAAATACGATTTTAGGACCACAAAAAAAGATGATTCTCTCTCCTCGTATTACCAATTTATCCATAGCAGATAAGGATTTTTTGAAATTAATGACACCACAGTGGGACGTAATTTTTGACTACACAGCCTCTTTGGCACCAGTATCTAAAAAAGTATCTGTTCAAAATCAATTAAGACAAAGTGAAAAAATTATTTTTGACAATTCTAATTCTTTGTTGATGCCTCAAGAAGAAAATAAAAATACAGAAATTACCACTCAAGACTTGAGTGCTTCTCCGATTCTTGCTGAGGCAAAAGAAAATAATTGGTATTTTATTATTTTATTTGTTTTTCTTGGCATTACTTCTGGTGCTGTATATTTTATTCGTCGCACGAAGAATTCCGCTATCGCAGGAGATGATTTTGAATTACTTGATGAATAAAAATCGTTTAATGAAATAAAAGAGGACGAAAAATAGTAATTTAAAAAGCTTTTTTGTAATATTTTTTGTATAATTGAGTTATCCACTTTTTCCACTCTTTACACTTGACTCTTTGTATTAGGCACAGACATATTGCGTAGCCGTAATGTTCGCAACATTGTTGCTGTCATTCTTTTTTTAGAGTTAGTTATTTTTCTGATACCAACTCTTACTCGTATAAATATGACAGGAGGCATGGCGGCGGTATTGCCAGCAGTATTATCTGACCTTACCAATCAAGAAAGACAATCTCAAAATCTAACGATTCTTAAAATAAATCAAGATCTTAACAAAGCAGCCGAAATGAAAGCTATTGATATGGCGACGCTCGGTTATTTTGCCCACACGAGTCCAGAAGGAAAAACTCCATGGTATTGGATTGAAAAAGTAGGATATAAATATCAATATGCTGGAGAAAACCTTGCTATTAATTTCAGTGATTCAAAAGATGTCACAAATGCGTGGATGGCAAGTCCAACTCATAAATCTAATATTGTGAAAGGCAATTATACAGAAGTTGGAACTGGTATTGCCAGTGGTATATATGAAGGACAGGATACAGTATTTGTGGCACAGATATATGCCAATCCTCTTCCAAAAATAGAAGTTCAAATTGAACCTACTCAAAAGGAAACCCGCCTAAATGATTCATTCGGGCAGGTAAAAAAAATTGGAGAAATACCCAAAATCGTAACGGTGCCAGAGTCCGCTAATGTCCTTGGAGTAGAAACGAATGTATCCAATGCAGATATTCAAATAAGTCAAAATCCGCAATCTACATTCTTGCAAAAATTACTTGCTTCACCTCGTAATACTACAAATATAATTCTCTATATTATCTTTGGAATAATTGTTATTGCTTTACTTCTTTATATAATTATAAAAACGAGAGATCATCATTTAGATTTAATTACCAATGGATTGATTGTTTTAGCCATTCTTGGAGCAATCTTTGTTGTGAACTACCAGCTTAGTTATCGTGATATGGTTATAACTCAGAGTTTAGATTATTCGAATGAAAATATCTAAATTGTTTGAGAAAATCCTTAATTCTGGTATATTTTCTCTATGTCATTAAGTATCGGTATTGTTGGTTTACCAAATGTGGGAAAGTCCACACTCTTTAATGCGCTTACAAAAAAAGGTGTGCCAGCAGAGAATTATCCTTTTTGCACTATTGATCCATCAGTAGGGATTGTTCCCGTACCCGATGAGAGACTAGATAAACTTTCAGTTATGTCTAAATCTAAAAAAACAATTCCAGCAGTTGTTGAGTTCGTAGATATTGCAGGCTTGGTTAAAGGTGCCTCAACTGGAGCTGGTCTTGGAAATAAATTTCTTTCACACATTCGTGAGGTGGATGCAATCATTGAAGTGGTGAGAATTTTTGAAGATAAAGATATGATTCATGTTCACGACAGGGTTGATCCACTTTTTGATATTGAGGTAATTAATTTCGAACTAGAACAAGCGGGGATTAAGAAACCGACTCTTTATGTTCTTAATACTTCCGAGGCTGCGGATGTGATACATCGTGATTTTACCCGCCCGAACGACGGTTCAGTCGGGCAGGTCTCTAAGCTTCCTGGACCATATATAGAAGTTGATCCAATTTTCGGTACTGGTTTAGATAAACTTGTTCAAGCTAGCTATGATTTGTTAAATTTAATTACTTTCTTTACTACGGGCGTTGATGAATCTCGTGCTTGGACGACCAAAAGAGACGCAACAGCGCCCATGGCAGGTAGATCAATACACAATGATTTCAAAGAAAAATTTATTCGCGCCGAAGTTATAAATTGGAAAGATTTATTAGATTGTGGCTCTTATACTGTGGCTCGCTCGAGGGGTTTGGTGCGAACTGAAGGCAAAGAGTATATTGTCAAAGATGGAGATGTAATAGAATTTTTAATATGAACAATCAAATTAAAATTTTTTACACAAAAGATTGGCCCTTCGACTCTGCTCAGGATAAAACTGGTTATGAAATGCTGGATACGGGTGAAGGAGAGAAATTAGAACGTTTTGGTCCATATACTTTTGTGCGTCCCCATGAAAACGCTTTTTGGCCCAAGACTTTAACCAAAAAAGAGTGGGAGAATATAGATGGTAAATTTTGGAATGGGAAGAGTGGAGCAAAAGCTGGCTGGAAAATGGAGAGAGAAATACCCACAAAATGGGAAATGGAGTATAGGGGGATTAAATTTTTTGCTTCTCCCACGCCCTTTCGACATTTGGGATTTTTTCCCGAACAAGCCTCCCACTTCGATTTTATTGAAGAAAAAATAAAGATTGCAAAAAAGAAAAATGAAAAACCTGTTAAGGTTTTAAATTTATTTAGTTATACAGGAGTAGCCAGTCTTTTTGCTCTGCGTGCTGGAGCGGAAGTGACACATTTAGATGCTTCAAAAAATATTTTAAAATGGGCAAAAGAAAACGAAAAATTAAATAACTTGGACATCGGATGTCCAAGCGGACATCCGATGTCCAAGTTAAGAATTATTGAAGATGATGTAATAAAATTTTTAGAAAGAGAAGAAAAGAGAGGAAATAAATATGATGCTGTGATAATGGATCCACCGAAATTTGGCCGAGGTCCGAAAGGGGAAGTATGGGAAATAGAAAAAGATTTACCCAAGCTTCTCGTTCAAGTAAAAAAAGTCTTAAATAATAAGCCACTTTTTGTTATTTTAACTTCTTATGCCATAGGCACTTCGTCTTTATCTCTGGGTCATGCGCTAGCTGATACAATGAAAAGTTTTAAAGGCAATGTTGAGCAAGGTGAGCTTTGTGTACTAGAAAAATCCAATGGAAAATTAATTCCACTTGCCAATACTGCATTATGGATTTCGTCTTCAAATATTAATTAGAAATTGTTTTTTTTATTTTTTCACCTTGAATTTCTTCGACGTCTTCTTGAATTTCTTCGACGTCTTCTTGAATTTCTTCAATATCGTCTGAAACTTCTTCGAGTTCTATACTTTGTTTATTTACAGTCATTTGGATAAAAATTGAAAGATAAATAGCTTCTAGCGATACTACTGTGGTTAAAATAAGTAATACATCCCCAGAAGAAAAATTAAAGAAACGCAAAGTTAGCATTCCAATAAAAAATAAGGTATGAAACAATAAGGACTGGGCAGAGCCAATCCAATGAGTTAGCTTTTTGGAAAAATCTTCAAATTTTTTGTTCATATTTAAAACTATTTACTAAAAATCCTATACATAGTCGTATTTATTGTCTGACCTATATATGATATAATAGATATTATGGAAACACAATCAAAAGTTTTGAAGTGGGGTCTTATTATTGGTATTATTATTGTGCTTAATTTGTTTTTTAATTATGCATTATCTCTTTTTTATAAAGCTCCTGAGTATGTGAAGTTTTGTCCAACTTCACAAGTAGTGACTATTCCTGATAATCAGCAGGCTTGTGTAGATAAGGGAGGACAGTGGACGAATAATAATTATTATGAAAAGACAGTACGAGTACCAGTTGGTGAAGTACAACCCAAGGGTTATTGTGATTTAGACTATACTTGCAGAACTCAATTTGAGGATGCAAATAAGTCATATACTAGAAATATTTTTATATTTTTAGTAATTCTCGGCGCATTGTGTGTACTAGTTGGCAATTTCTTTAAAGGTAATAATGTTATTTCAAATGGACTTGCCTTGGGTGGATTGTTGTCATTTATTGTCGCATCAGTTCGATATTGGAATGATGCGAATGATTATGTTCATGTATTTATTCTAGCTATTGCTTTAGCTATTCTTATTTGGATTGCAGTAAAAAAATTTAAGAATCAGCTTTAATAATGAAAGTTTACGACCACAAAAAAATAGACCCGCCTTCGCTAAAGCTTCGGACGGGCAAGAAAAAAAATGGCAGAATACAATCACTTAAATATAGAAAAAAAATGGCAAAAACTTTGGGATAAAAATAAAACATATCAAGCTAAAGATTTATCCAAGAAGCCTAAATATTACAGTCTGGTAGAATTCCCTTATCCTTCCGGTGACGGTTTGCATGTTGGTCATCCACGACCATATATTGGTATGGATGTTGTTTCTCGTAAGCGCAGAATGGAAGGCTATAATGTGCTTTATCCCATCGGTTGGGATGCTTTTGGTCTTCCTACGGAAAACTATGCCATAAAGACAGGTCGCGATCCACGAATTGTTACTAAAAAAAATACAGACAATTTTAGAAGACAAATAAAATCTATTGGTATTTCTTTTGATTGGTCACGAGAGGTGAATACGACTGATCCGAAATATTATAAATGGACGCAATGGATATTTTTGCAATTTCTTAAAAAAGGCTTAGCTTATAAGGCTAAAATGGCGATTAATTGGTGCCCGAAAGATAAAATAGGTTTGGCCAATGAAGAAGTCGTCGGAGGGAATTGTGAACGATGTGGCACACCAGTAGAAAAAAGAGAGAAAGAACAATGGATGCTCGGTATTACAAAATACGCTGAAAGACTTTATGATGATTTGGAGCCACTTGATTATTCTCCACAAATAAAACTCTCTCAAAAAAATTGGATAGGGAAGTCTGAAGGCGCCGAAATTGAATTTATTTACGGAACTTCTTCCAGTTTTTTCTCGCTACGTACCGCCAAGCGGAATTCCTCACTCGAAAAAACAGAAAGAAGTTCCGTTGTTAAGGTATTCACTACTCGCCCCGATACGATTTTCGGTGCTACTTATATTGTATTAGCCCCCGAACACCCTCTTGTTGGTATTTTAAAAAATAAAATTAAGAATATTAAAGAAGTTGAGGCGTACATACAAAAAGTAAAAAAAGAAACAGAAATAGAGCGCACCGCAGAAGATAAAACAAAAACCGGAGTGGAATTGAAAGGTGTCAAAGCCATAAACCCCGCAACTAAAGAAGAAATTCCTGTTTGGATTGCGGATTATGTTTTACCGCAATATGGCACAGGGGCGATAATGGCGGTGCCCGCACACGATGAGAGAGATTTTGAATTTGCCAAGAAATATAACTTGGAAATTAAAAATGTTATTGAACCAGTATTTATTGATGAGCCAAAAGAAGATGAGCCTTTTGTTGACCGTGAAGCCATTCATGCGATAGTTAAACATTGGTCAGAAGACAAGTATATTATTTTAAAATGGAAAAAAGTTAATTGGGTGACATTTGTCACGGGTGGCGTGGATGTGGGAGAGAGTCCTCTAGAGGCAGCGAAAAGAGAAATAGAAGAGGAGACGGGATATAAAAATTTAAAATTAATAAAAGAATTACCTCGTTCCCATAGTAAGTTTTATCATGTTCCTAAAAAGGAGAACCGCTTTGGGCATTTTTCTAATTTTTATTTTGAATTAGAAAATGGAGAACATAAAGAACTGAGAGAAGAAGAAAAAGCAAAACATGATTTAGATTGGGTTTATGCAAAAGAAGTTGAGACTGTTATGAAAATCGGGGGTTCGCTTCGGGATTGGAGAATTTTACAAGGTAAAGAAGAAGTTTATACTGGTGATGGAATTTTAACTAATTCAGCAAAATTTAATGGCAAAGATTCTGTCGAAGCAAAAAAGGAAATCATAAAATTTGTTG
>CAYHDS010000002.1:0-13060 GCA_964355475.1 uncultured Candidatus Saccharibacteria bacterium | reverse complement strand
AAATTTAATGGCAAAGATTCTGTCGAAGCAAAAAAGGAAATCATAAAATTTGTTGGCGGGAAAGCAAAAACAACTTTTAAACTTCGCGATTGGGTATTTTCTAGACAGCGATACTGGGGCGAACCGATACCAGTAATACATTGTGAAGATTGCGGATTGGTGCCAGTACTTGATAAAGATTTGCCAGTTGAACTTCCAAAAGTTAAGAATTATCAACCGACCGATAGTGGCGAATCACCCTTGGCAAATATAGACAAATGGGTGAATGTGAAATGTCCCAAGTGTAAGGGTAAAGCGAAGAGAGAGACGGATACCATGCCGAACTGGGCAGGCTCTTCTTGGTATTATTTAAGATACACTGATCCGAAGAATTCTAAAGTTTTTGCAGACAAAAAAAATTTGAAATACTGGACGCCCGTCGATTGGTATAATGGTGGTAATGAACATACGACGCTTCACCTCTTATATTCTCGTTTTTGGCATAAGTTTTTATTTGATTTAGGATTAGTACCAACTAGTGAACCATACAAAAAAAGAACTTCTCATGGAATGATTTTAGGTGAAGGGGGAGTGAAAATGTCGAAGTCTCTCGGTAATGTGATTAATCCCGATGAAATAGTGAAGACATATGGAGCAGACACTCTTCGTGTTTATGAAATGTTTATGGGTCCATTCAATCAGTCGGTCGCTTGGTCCACCGAGAGTATTATCGGTTCTCGTAGATTTTTAGAAAGAGTTTGGAAAATGGGGGAAAAGATAGCTTCGCCAAAGAAGAATTTTTCGCGCTTTACCCTTCTCGGAGTACCGAGTGGGTCCTACGCGACTCAAAATTCTTCTTCGGCTACGCTTAGACTTCTTCACAAAACGATAAAAAAAGTCGGTGAAGACATAGAGGGCATGAATTTTAACACTGCGATTTCTTCTTTAATGATTCTTTCCAATGAAATGGAAAAAAATGGGGTAGTGGTGGAAGATTTTAAAAAGTTTTTACAAATTTTGGCTCCATTTGCTCCACACATAGCTGAAGAATTATGGATCTTATTGGGAGAAAAAACATCTATCAATATTTCAACTTGGCCAATCTTTGACCCAAAAATGATAATCGATGATGAAATAAAAATTGCAGTGCAAATAAATGGCAAAGTTAGAGGAGAAATAATGATAAATAATACAGATGATGAAAATCAAGTTAAAGATAAGGCTATAAAAAACGAGTCTGTGTCTAAATATTTAAATGGTCAAAAACCTCAAAAAATTATTTATATTAAAAATAGACTTATTAACATAGTATTGTAGCTTTTAGTTGTTTATTTAAGGTAAGATGTAGTATAATCACATTAGTATAGTCGTTATAATTTATTAATTTTGTAATTTCTTACAATATATTATTATGTGGTCAAATATTTTAGATAGAATCTCTTTTGTTTCTTTGTCTTTAGTTGTTGTTTTATTACCAATCTTCTTTTTGCCCTTTACAAAAATACCAGTCGAAACTTCCAAGGGCTTGCTTTTAGTAGTAGGTCTTGCTATTTCAGTAATTTTTTGGGCTGTAGCGAGATTTTCTGATGGCAAAATAACCTTTCCACGTTCTAATATTATATCTGCAGGATTTGCAATTTTATTAGTAGTTTTAGTTTCAGCATTTCTTTCTTCCGCTAGAGAAGCGTCTTTTTTTGGTACTATTTTTGACCTTGGCACTTTCTGGTTTGTATTTGCTGCATTTTTATTGATGTTTATTTGTTCGGTAATGGTTAAGGATGTCAAAAGTGCGCAAATGTTTTTATTTGGTGTTTTATTGTCTTCCGTTTTTGTGATGGTTTTTCAGATTTTTAGATTTTTTATGCCCGAGATTTTATCTCTCGGAGTTTTAGGAGTAAACACAGATAATCTGATAGGCTCTTGGAATTCTCTCGGCTTTATGGCTGGATTTTCTACTCTTTTATCTCTTTTTGTAATTGAATTTTTTTCAACTACTAAAATGGCCAAGTTTTTATTTAGTTTGTTAATCATTATCTCTTTGTTTGTAATAGCTTCTGTGAATTATCTATTAATTTGGGAGCTTTTAGGACTCTTTGCTTTGATAATTTTTGTTTATAAAATGTCATTTGTTTCTCATGTAAAACAAGCAGAAGATGAAAAAATTCATTTTCCCGCTTTTTCTTTTGCTATCGTCATGATTTCACTTTTGTTTTTTATGTCTAGTCAATTTATCGGTATATTTTTACCAAATCGCTTATCCCTTTCGAACACTGAAGTCAGTCCATCTTTTACTGCCACTATGTTAGTTGCTAAAGAAGCATTAAAGAAAAATCCAATAATAGGTATAGGGCCTAATAGATTTGGAGAATTATGGGCTTTGTATAAGCCATCTTCAATTAATTCTAGTATATTTTGGGATACTTCTTTTAATTCTGGTTCAGGGGTAATTCCAACTTTTGCATCAACCACAGGTTCACTCGGCATTTTATCTTGGTTGATATTCTTTATATTGTTTATAGTTTCTGGGGTAAAAATGCTTCTCGCTGGTGTCAGGCATAACATGCATCGCGAGATGACTTCTTTCTTTATTTTGGCATTATATTTATTTTTAGCGTCCTTCTTTTACTCTACGGGTCCTGTCATATTCTTGCTTGCTTTTGCTTTTACTGGAGTATTTATTGGCTTATCTTCGAATCGTGAAAATGGAGAAGTAACAGTTACATTCTTACATGACCACAGAAAAAGCTTTTTCTTTATCCTTGTTTTGGTAATTATGATGATACTTTCTGCAGCAGCTGCATTCAAATACATTGAACGTCTTGCTTCGGTCTCGTATTTTGGAAAAGCAGTGCAAGCTGATTCTATTCTCACAGCCGAGACGTCTATTACCAAGGCTTTATCTCTTCATGCCAATGATCTATATATGCGAACTTATGCTCAGGTTTATTTGGTTAAATTAAATTCTTTACTTTCCAAAAATTCTGCTTCTTTATCTGAAGCAGAAAAAACTGAATTGCAAACTAGTTTTGATCAAGCTTTGAGTGGAGCAGTGGGCGCAACGACTTACAATAATAAAAATTATTTAAATTACCAAACACTCGGTAATGTGTATAGCACCGCTGGCGCACTCGGCGTGAAAGATGCATATGATAAAGCCATAGAAGCTTATCAGACAGCTTCTACCTTTAATCCATTTAATCCTGGTATAGAACTTGCCATTGCACGTGCATATTTCTCTGATAATAAAACCAAAGAAGCAAAAGAGCTTGCGAATAAAGCACTTGAATTAAAACCCAATTATATAGATGCTCTTGTTATGCTTTCTCAGATAGCCAAGGCTGAAGGAAATAGCACTAGTGCGCTTTCTTATGCGGAACAAGCTTTATCTATTTCTCCCGACAATAAAGATCTCATAGAATATGTAAAAACTCTCAAGGGTGGTGGATCTACTCCTGCAAATTAAATTTTTTTTAGAATATGTTATTATATAATAGCTTATTTAGTGAATCTTTCGCATGGAGAAAATTTTTAAAATTTTAGGAAAAGAATATGGAAATATAAATCAAGCTGCGCTTCTCCTCGGATCGTTTGCTTTGATTTCTCAAATTTTGGGTTTATTCCGAGATCGTTTGATTACGCATTTTATTGGACCGAGTCAAATGCTTGATATTTATTATGCTTCTTTTAGAATCCCAGATTTAATATTTATATCTATTGCTTCGCTCGCTTCTATTACAGTTCTGATACCTTTTTTGGTAGCTAAAATGAAAGATGGCACAGTAACAGAAGAAGCACAAAAATTTTTGAATGATATTTTTACCGTGTTCTTATCTGTGATAATGCTTGTGTCGATTTTTGTTTTTTTTCTAATGCCTTATCTGATCTCTTTCATAGCTCCCGGTTTTGATCTCATGTCTCAGAGTAAGGTTATAGAAATATCTCGTATCATGCTTCTTTCACCAATTTTGATGGGCTTATCAAATCTTTTTGGTACCATCACTCAGCTTTTTCGTAAATTTTTTATTTATGCTTTGAGTCCAATTTTTTATAATTTTGGCATTATTATTGGTATTGTATTTTTATATCCAATCTTTAGTGTATATGGGCTTGCTTATGGTGTAGTTTTGGGAGCCTTTTTGCATTTCCTTATTCAGGCAATATCTTCTATGCAATCTGGTTTTTCTCTCAAGCTTTCTTCTTCTATTAATTTCCAAGAAATAAAAAAAACAGTAATGATTTCTCTTCCCAGGACTCTTGGTCTTTCCATGAATAGCTTGGCTCTTATTTCAATAATTGCTCTTGCCTCGTTTTTAAAGGCTGGCTCTATCTCAATTTTTAATTTATCTTTCAATCTTCAATCAGTGCCACTCAATATTATTGGCATATCTTATGCAGTAGCTGCATTTCCAACTTTAGCTAAATCTTTTTCTAGCGGAAATAGTGAAGAATTTAAAGATCATTTGAAAAAAGCAGCTCGAGCTATTGTCTTTTGGTCTATTCCCATTACTTTTATTTTTATTGTAGTTCGGGCGCAAATCGTGCGTGTATTGCTCGGTTCGCCTTCTTTTTCTTGGGATAATACCAGACTGGTGGCAGCATCTCTCGCCATCTTTTCTGTTTCAGTTCTGGCCCAGGGTATGATTGCTTTACTTTCTCGGGCTTATTATGCCAAGGGAAATACCAGACGTCCACTTTTGGTTAATTTATTTTCTTCTGTTTTTATTATATTTTTATCTTTTTTCCTTATTCATTTATTTAAAGCCTCTCCATTTTTCCGATATTTTATAGAATCAATGTTGAAAGTGACAGATATACCCGGTACCGAAGTTTTAATGTTGCCACTTGCTTATTCTCTGGGTACTATTACAAATTTTATTATTCATTGGTATTTTGCTAAAAAAGAATTTATGAATGGAGAACCCTTTATATCCAAAACATTTTTTCAAAGTTTAGGAGCTTCATTTTTCATAGGCTTTGTGGCCTATCTTTCTTTAAACTTTTTCTCGCCAATTTTCGGCACTACTACTTTCTGGGGGGTCTTCTTCCAAGGTTTTATTTCTGCAATTTTAGGTATTTTTGCTGGGTCATTAGTATTGCGTCTTCTTAAGAATGAAGAATTTGAAGACTTAACTAAAACACTCAAAACTAAATTTTGGCGTGCAAAAATTATTGCCCCTGCGCAAGAAGGGCTTTAGAATATACTCATTTTCTGTTAGAATGGCATAATGTCTTTGTTTTCACGTATATTTAAATATATATGGCCCCAAATCCGACAATATAAGTGGGCTTTTTTCAGTATTGTTTTTCTTTTTAGTGCCAGAGAGATAGTTGGTGCAATTTTAAGAACTTTTTATTTTAAGAAAATTATTGACCTTCTTTCTAGTTCAGTTGGGGCACACAGCCTTATTTCCAATGAACTTTTTAAGCTTGTATTTATTTTAATTTTTTTAAACGTTTTAGTGGTGACAATATCAAGATTTGCGAAATTTCTCTATTATGATTTCTTGATCAAGAGCATAGAAGGGCTTCGTAATTTTACATTTCAAAAAATTGAACAAAATTCTCAAACTTTTTTTGCTAATATTTTTGCTGGAAGTTTGGTTACAAAATCTAGACGTTTTGTCGGAGCCTTTGAAGTAATGTTCGATATTTTTATTTATAATTTCTTAAGTTTTTTTGTTATTTTAGTGGGTGTTTTTGTGGTTTTGTTTCAACAGTCAATGACATTGAGTCTAATTCTTTTAGTTTTGATTGTGTTACACATTACAGCAGTTTCATTTTTTGTAAGAAAAAAAATGCAATACGATTTGCTTGAAGCTGAGCAAGACTCAAAAATAAGCGGACGCTTGGCTGATGTTTTTAGTAATATTTTAGCGGTGAAATTCTTTTCAGCTCGAAATCGTGAAATTATTTCTTTTGGTAAATATACAGAAGAGGGAGCCAGAAGAAGTAAAAAAGCATGGTTTTTGGGTGGGAAGATAGATATTATGCAGGGCGCATTTTATGTTTTGGCTCAAAGCATAATTCTCTATGTGATGGTATCTCTTTGGGTAAAAGATGAGATTTCAACTGGAACTATTGTTTTAGTCCAGATTTATATGAGCATAATAATGGAAAGGTTGTGGGATTTTGGTAATGCCTTAACGAAATTTATGAAATCTGTTTCTGATATGAAAGAAATGATAGATATTTTTGAAATCGTACCAGATATATTAGACCCCGAAAATGGAGAGGCTTTAAAAATGAAAAGTGGTCATATTGTGTTCAAAAATGTTTCCTTCAAATATGCTCTCGGAGGTGAAGTTTTAAGTAATTTTAATTTAGATATACGCTCTGGTGAGCGCGTGGGAATTGTAGGGCACTCTGGAGCAGGTAAGTCTACAATTACTAAACTTCTTTTGCGATTTAATGATGTTACAAATGGAAGTATAACAATCGATGGTCAAGATGTTAGAAATGTTGCTCAAGATGCTTTGCGTAGTGTTGTGTCATATGTACCCCAAGAGCCAATACTTTTTCATAGGCCAATTAGAGAAAATATTGCTTATGGTAATCCAAATGCTACCTTGGAAGAAATTATTGAATCTGCAAAAAAAGCTCATGCCCATGAATTTATTTTAAATTTATCAAAGGGTTATGATACTCTGGTGGGTGAGCGTGGAGTAAAGCTCTCAGGTGGAGAACGTCAGAGAGTAGCAATAGCACGTGCGATGTTGAAAGAT
The DNA here is from genome assembly GCA_964355475.1 of uncultured Candidatus Saccharibacteria bacterium. Lineage (GTDB taxonomy): Bacteria > Patescibacteriota > Minisyncoccia > Phycocordibacterales > UBA9973 > UBA9973. The sequence continues at coordinate 6,359 of CAYHDS010000002.1, read as the reverse complement.
TCTCCTATACTTGTTTTAGATGAAGCGACGAGCTCGCTCGATAGTATTAGTGAGTCTTATATTCAAGATGCTTTTAATGAATTAATGAAAAATAAGACGACTATAGTAATAGCGCACAGACTTTCTACAATACAAAAAATGGACAGGATTATTGTGCTTGATAAAGGAGAAGTTGCTGAGGAGGGAACACATAAAGAACTTCTAGAAAAAAAAGGTATTTATACAGACCTTTGGAATCATCAAACTGGAGGATTTTTAGATTAAAATTAGTTCTTGACAAAAATTATCCGTTTGTATATACTTTAGGATATGGATACAACAATGTTAATTAAAACTAAAAAGGATTTGAAATTACAAGCTCAGGAATTGGCACAAGATTTGGGTCTTTCTTTGACTGATGTTGTAAACGCTGGTCTTAGACAGTTCGTGATAAATCAAGGAATTACAATTTCTAAAATCCCTACAGAAAGTATTGATGCTTATATAAATAAAAAAGAAATTCTGTCAGCATATCAATCTTCTTTAAAGGAATTTTAATTATGATTCTTCTAAAGACTAAGAATTATAAGAAAAATATAGTTTCTTTGTCTAGAAAAGATCAGGCCTTACTTGCGAATAAAGAGAAACTTCTTTTTAAAAACATATTTGATTCTAGGTTGCATACTAAAAAGTTAAAAGGATTCCCAAATGATAAGGTTTTTTCTTTTAGAATCACTAGAGTTTATAGAGGAATTTTCCGTTTATCAAACGAAAATATTATTCTCTTTGCAATTGGACATCGAAAAGATATTTATCAATCTATAGAATAAAGGTTTAATATAAAAAGAAAGTCGCTCGGCAAGGTGATTTGTCACGTTTTATGTCATACACAGGCTGAAATTTTACGTTTTTTCTGTTAAGATAACTTAATGGATTTAAAGCATATACGAAACTTTTCAATCATCGCGCACATTGACCATGGCAAAAGTACCTTGGCTGATCGAATGCTTGAAATTACGCATACCATAGAGACGCGTAAAATGCGTGACCAAGTGCTCGATTCGATGGAACTCGAACGAGAACGAGGTATCACTATCAAGATGCAACCAGTGCGCATGGAACACACTGTAGATGGAGAAGGCTATATCTTAAACCTAATTGACACTCCTGGGCATATAGACTTCTCTTATGAAGTTTCTCGTGCTTTAAAGGCCGTAGAAGGCTCTATTTTGCTTGTTGACTCTACACAGGGAGTGCAAGCTCAAACCTTAACCACGCTCGCTATGGCACGCGAGGGAGGCCTTAAAATCATCCCTGTGCTCTCAAAAATAGACTCACCGCTTGCTCGAATAGAAGAAGTTAAACATGAAGTTATGAAGCTTTTAGAATGTCGGGAGGAGGATATACTTTTGGTATCTGGACGTACAGGAGAGGGTGTAGAGAATTTACTTAAAGAAGTAATTAAGCGTGTTCCGGCGCCAAAAGAAAGTTACACAGGAGAGAATGTTTTACGCGCGTTGGTTTTTGATTTTAAATATTCCAATCATAAAGGAGTAATTGTTTTTGTGCGTATTTTGGACGGCAAGGTGCGAAAAGGGGATAATTTAATGTTTTCTATTTCAGGGGAAAAATTTACTTCTCTTGAAGTTGGCACTTTTTCTCCCGAAGAAACCATGCGCGAGGAACTTGTTTCTGGTGATACTGGATATATTGTCACTGGTATCAAGAAGCCGGGTATTGCATCTGTCGGAGACACTATTACAATGTTTAAAAATCCACTTCCCGCACTTTCGGGTTATATGAAAGCTCTCCCTGTAGTTTGGGCTTCAGTATTTCCTGAAGATGCAGATGATTTTACAGAACTTAAATCATCTTTAGGCAAACTCAAACTCTCAGACTCAGCTTTTTCTTATGAAGAAGAATCGAGCGGTTCACTTGGCCGTGGTTTTCGTTGTGGCTTTCTTGGTATGCTTCATTTAGAAATTATTACCGAAAGATTAAAAAGAGAATTTAATTTAGCTTTGGTAATTACCACTCCATCTATTACCTATGAAGTTGTGCTTAAAAATACAAAGGGAGAAAAGATTTACCCACACACTAATTCTCTGATTGCGTCAGGGACGCGTTTGCAAAACGATCAGAGAAAAAGTGTGTGGGTTTATTCCCCATATTTTTTTCCAAATGATAGTAATATCGAAACTGTTTATGAACCATGGGTATTAGTAAAAATAATTACTCCTGCCAAATATCTCGGAGGAATTATGCAATTATTATTTGACCATGAAGCTGAAGTGGGTGAGACTGATAACTTTGGAGATAGCAGATCTTCTATTAGTGTCAAAATGCCCCTGCGTGAGCTGATGCGTAATTTTTTTGATGAATTGAAAAGTGTTTCTTCAGGCTATGGTTCCATTTCTTATGAAATAGGTGAAAATAGAGAGGCGAATGTCACGAGACTTGATATTTTAGTTGCTGACGAAGCCGTGCCTGCTTTTTCGAGAGTTGTTTCTAAAAAAAGAGTGGAAGAAGAAGCAGAAATTGCCGTAGAAAAATTACACAGTTTACTACCAAGGCAAATGTTCACCTTGAAAATACAGGGTAAGGCTCTTGGTAGGATTATCTCATCACGCACTATTTCGGGTATGAAAAAAGATGTAACTCAGCATATGTATGGAGGTGACATTACTCGCAAAATGAAACTCCGAGAGAAGCAAAAAAAAGGCAAGAAGAAAATGAAAGAACGTGGTAGAGTGAATATACCTCAAGAAGTATTTCTGAAAATGATGCGCTCTGGGAACAATAATTAGCTAATTTATTTCAAACTAAAAATAGGGGAATAGAGTAATATCATACTGACGATAACCAATACTGATATAACTGCAAAAATCCACTGAATTTTCTTCTGGTGTTTTTTATTGAAAAGCATGTAATAATAATATCATATTATGAGAAATTTTCAACAAAAAAAGAAATCAAGAAATATTTTACAGTCTTTACCTGTTTTGATACTTTTGACCATTATTTTGTGTTTTTTTGCTTGGGGAGTTATTCGTTTTTTAGTAAAAATGGGGGAGACATCAAAGAATAAAAAGATTGCTGAAATGAAAGTTTTCGAGCTTAGCCAAACGAAAGAAAAGTTAGCGAACGATATAGAAAGCTTAAAAAGTGACAAAGGTATAGAAGAAAATATTCGTGCAAAGTTTGGCTTAGCGAAAGAGGGTGAGGGTTTGATTGTAGTGGTGGATGATAAAAATGCCCCTAATTTAGAAGATAAAAAGCAAAATTGGTTTATTCGATTTTGGAATAATTGGTTTAAATAGACTTTTTTGTTATTATACATAGCATGAATACTCTTATTGTGAGTCAAATCATATTTTACTTTACAGCATCTATCGCCATTATTGCTCTTGGCATATTGTTGTCGTATGCTATTTATCAATTAATACGTATTTTAAAAAATACTCGTGATGTATCAGAAGATATTAGCAATACTTACGCTAAAACTAAAAGAAAAATAAAAAAAGTAATTAGTTCAATCAAGGGTTAAAATATTTTGTGCGGGATGCGGGAATCGGACCCGCGTTTCAACCTTGGGAAGGTCGTGTCATACCACTAAACTAATCCCGCTTGTTAGAAAATATATCTTTATTTTGCATTTACGGCAAGTATGATATAATGCCATCAATTAATAATTAATTTTTTTAAATTTTATGAAAAAAGTAACAATTTATTCAACACCATCCTGTCACTTTTGCCACATGGCAAAAGATTTTTTTAAAGAAAAGAATGTAACTTATACAGAATATAATGTAGCTTCTGATATGGCCAAAAGGCAAGAAATGCTAGAAAAAAGCGGACAAATGGGTGTTCCCGTCATAATTATAGAGAACGATCTCATTGTGGGCTTTAATAAACCCAAAATTAGCGAATTATTGGGCCTTTAATGTGTCCTCGGCAGGAATTGAACCTACAATTACTCCTTAGGACGGAGTCGTTATATCCGTTTAACTACGAGGACTTGTTTATAATCTAACACATAAAAGCTGTTTTAGGCACAGACATATGGCGGTTTAGTTAATTGATAATTGGCAAGAAATTCAAGCTCTCAAGCATTCTGCTCGAGTTGGCGGTGATGAGTTTACATTATTATTACCCATTGGACACACTACGGTCGACGGCAACCTGGAGGATACTTTACAATTATTTTTAGAAAAGATGCAAAATGCTGTCAGTAACCGTGCCTATACCGGATATTCTATATTAAAAAGAGGAGAATCCATGGAGGGCGAGGAATTACTAACAAAGGCTGACAGAATGTTAGTAGCAAACAAGGAAAGGGAAAAAAATGCAAAAGAATAATACTCTTTTATTTCTTTAAATATTATGGTAAATTATTATCTATGGATGATTCTGAATCCAAAAAGTTATTAGAAGAGACCTTGCGTCTCTCACAAGAGAATAACAACATATTGCATTCGCTCAGACGTTCTATGCGTCTAGCGCGCTTTATGAGTCTTTTGTACTGGGTATTTATAATTGGCTCTGCCGTGGGTGCTTATTATTTCATACAGCCATATATAAACCAATTAAGAGCCGTGTATGGTAATACCAGTGATGTGTTGAATAGTTTTAGATAGCTTTAAAAGCCGAGGTACCCGCCCGAACGTGCCGAAAGCGGTTCGGTACGGGCGGGGCTCAGTTAACATTATTATGTTTTATACCTACGTTTTAAAAGACGAACAAGGGAAAATATATAAAGGTATGACGAATAATCTTTAAAGAAGATTGGCTGAGCATTGTTCTGGACAAACAGAAACAACAAGCAGAATGAGCAATTTAGTTCTTGTTTATAAGGAAAAGTATGCTACATTTGAAGAAGCCAGGAAAAGAGAATTATATTTAAAATCAGTAGCTGGAAGAAGATTTTTAAAGTTAAACATGCCGAGGTAGCTCAGTTGGTAGAGCATTCCCCTGAAGAGGGAAGGGTCACCAGTTCAATTCTGGTCCTCGGCACAAATGTTTTTAAATAGATTTAACCCTAACTACGTTTTTCTTTTCTTTATCTACTTTTTGTAACTTAATGGTAAGGAGTCCGTGTTTTTCGAGAGCTTCAACTTCTTCGGGTTCTATTTCTTGTGGTAGGAGAATCGTGCGGGAAAATTTACCCCAATAGAGTTCTTTAGTGAAATAATTTTCTTCATCAATACTTCTATTTTCTCCTCTTTTGCCACGAATAGTAACCATATCGCGAGCAATAGTGAGTTCGAGGTCTTCTGGTTTCACTCCAGCCACCATAGTTTGAATTACAATGTCAGAATTAGTTTGATAGACATCAACAGTGAGCTCTGCTTCTTCGTTTTCTTCCTCAATCCAATTATTGTTGCCCCTTTTTTCTAATTTCATCACATTTTTATTATTAGTTTCTTCTTGTTCTTCTTCCAAATGCACAGTGCCAGTTAATTTTTCAAAAAAACTTCTTTTTTTATTGTCCATAATTTATTTTATTTTTATTAACTGATAAATCCATTCTCCTTAATTTTTCAAATATTAACAATACCATGATTGCTCCAATCCAAAGGAAAGCGAATACCTTTAAAAAATTACTTCCCTCATTCTCCATTATAAAAAAATTAAAGGCACTATGCAAGGCGATGGCAGAGATAATTCCGATTAAAACATATAATTTTTTCTTTAAACTACTCATATAAAAAGAAAGTCCTATAGAAATACCTATTGTGCCACTGGCTATGGAGTGAAGTAAGGTTGATCCCAAAAAGCGTAATTGTCCAGTTAGGAGCCCTACTGCAGTATCACCCACTGCAAAAGGTTTTAATAAAAATAATACGTTTTCAAATGCTGCAAAGCCGAGAGCTACAGTGATAAGATAAATCGGCCAATCAGTAGGCTCGTCAGCTTGGTCAGTATCTGAAACAATTAACAAAACCATTAGGAATTTCATTATTTCTTCTATACTAGCCCAAACGACAAGTTCCCATGTTTCAGAGAGTGCGAAGTTTTGAACCATTTTTTGTATAGGCAAAACAATTAATACCGTTACCATACCGACAATAAAGACAATGGTCAGTAATCCTCTGGGTTCTGGATTTTTACGATCTTCTCTTAACCAAAACCAAAGCCAAAGCATAGCGGGGACAATGCCCCCGATGAATGCTATTGCTAAAATTTTTGGGTCGCTAGTTATCATTTTTTTATGGTTGTAAATCCTGAGCGGAGCCGAAGGGCCATTTTTCTATCATCAATAAATTTTTGCTCTGTCCTTTTTGAGGGGGTAATATTGACCAAATTTCTTCAGTTACGAATGGTATGAATGGATGTAAAGTTTTAATCAGAGTAGTTAATTGTGTATAAAGAAGAGCTTT
>CAYHDS010000001.1:36359-38723 GCA_964355475.1 uncultured Candidatus Saccharibacteria bacterium | reverse complement strand
CCGCCAATTTTGAAAATCTTTGAAGTAAAATATTGGGATGTTTTTTTACACGAAGATCGACTTTTTAGAGAGACTTGGATGTCTTAGTATGAAGTTGCCAAATATTTTGGAGTATAAAAAGAACGAGACCTAGGGCACTTAATGTATTGACGAGTAAAAGAGCACGTCCAACTACTGTGGCGGGCAGATAAAGTGGATTGAAGACAAATACCATGGTGCTATGTAAAAGAAGACTGAGTAGATCAATATTAAGTGCGGGAAAACTTGCTGGTTGCACTATGAGAAGATACCAATACTCAAAAGCAAAAAAAACAACAAACTCTAAAACAATAAGCGACAAAAACACGATTACATGCAAACGACTTTTTACTTCCTCAATAGCCTCGACTGCAACATAGATATTCATTCCTGCCCCTATTATCGCAAATATCAAAATAAGTATTTCATTTGCACCCACTACTGGCAAAAAATACAATAAGGTAGCTTCAAGAGCTAACAACCCCACAATTCCTAAAAGTAAATGAGAGAGCTTAAATTTTTTATGTTTCATGTCTGTATATTATATCAATAAAATAAAGCGTCTCCAAACAAGCATATTTCTCTTTTTTCTATATTTGGTATACCCATACACTTATTTTGTTTTTAAATAAGTGTTGGGGTATACTTATGAGATGGACAAGGAAGAAAATTTATCTTGGTCTGCTCCTGAATACGAAGAACGAGAAAAAAGCGCCGATTGGTTTTGGGCTCTGGGGGTTATTGCCGTTACTGGTTTCCTCACCGCTATTATTTACGGTAATTATTTTTTTGGTATTCTCATCTTACTTAGTGGAGCTTTACTTTTTTTCTTTGCTAAAAAATCTCCAGATTGGATAGATTACGAGCTCACGGAAAGAGGACTCAAAATAAAATCACATCTTTATCCGTATGAAAATATAAAATCATTTTTTGTACAAGGAGGAGACAAACCAATACTTTTTATAAAGACAGAAAGATTCTATATGCCAATACTTTCTATTCCAATAGAATCTAATCTAATAAATGAAATACACAATATTTTTATTTTCAAAAATGTTTTTGAAGAAGAGATGCACGAACATCCATCTGAAAGAATAATAGAAAAATTAGGACTTTAATTAAATTGTGTGCCCTCAGTAGGAATCGAACCTACATCGCAAACTCCGCAAGCTCGCATTCTATCCATTAAACTATGAGGGCAGTAATTTTAGATTAGCAGTTTTTTAATAAAAATCCAAATAAAATTTAAGATTTGACTTTTGGGACATAAAGTGCTATAATAGGTATATGTTTAATAAAACAATGAAAAAAGCTCAAAAAATAAGCATATTATTGATAATAACATTAATGACATTTGGCCTATGGTCTCCTAGAGCAAATGCAGCATTATCTATTACTACTAACAATGCAAGTAATGTGGGTTATGACAGAGCCATCTTAAGCGGTATGTTAAGCGAAGGAAGTTTGCCGATAAATGCTTGGTTCGAATTTGGCATAAACCCAAATAGTTTTAATCTAGCAACCAGTCCAACTTATTATAATTCTCTCTCAAGTAATTTTACTGCGCCAATATCTGGACTATCGAGCACAACTACATATTATTTCCGTGCAATAGCAGAAAATTCACAAGGAAGAGTTTATGGAAATATACTGTCTTTTACCACAAGTTACAATCCAAACTATTATACAAATAATATAAATCCAAATTACATTGGCGCTCAGCCTGCAATCACCACAAACCCTGCTACGGTCATAAGCGGAAATAGCGCAATATTAAATGGTTTCGTAAATGGAAATGGTCTTTCAACTACAGCATGGTTCGAATGGGACACAAATACAAACTTTACTAATTCAACTTCTCAAAATTATTATGGGGAAAGTATGAATAGCTTTAATATCACCCTAAATAACCTTTATCCAAATACTTTATATTATTTCCGTACAGTTGCCCAAAATCCTAAAGGCAGAGTATTCGGAAATACAATGTCATTTGTTACCGGTCCAATGTCTTATACAAATTATTCCAATAATCAATTTCTCTCTTCAGATTTAAGAGTAAACACAAATCCAGCGACAAATATCGATAATACCAGCGCTCAGTTAAATGGATTAATTGTAAATAGCGGTACCATTCCTTCAGATACTTATTTTGAATGGGGAACAACTAATTCTCTCGGTAATAAAACGGAAGTCATCTCAACTGGTTCATTACCAGCTGTCAGACATGCGAACACTATCAATGGATTAAAATCCAATACTACTTACTATTTTCGAGCAGTTGCAAATAATGGCTTGGTGGTGAAATACGGAGAGACTAATTACTTCACTACCGACAATACAAATACT
>CAYHDS010000001.1:30638-36259 GCA_964355475.1 uncultured Candidatus Saccharibacteria bacterium | reverse complement strand
GGCTGGCTTCTATTATTTATACTAATCCTATTAGTTATTGTATTAGCTCAACGTTTATTTCGTCCCTCTCCACTAAGGCAAGAACAGGTAATGACACAGCACTAATAAAAATTATAAAAGCCCCATTATAACGGGGCTTTTGTGATAGAGTTGAATAAATGGAAAATCAATATCCTATGCGCATAAATAAATATTTAGCCCTAAAGAAAATCTCTACCAGGAGGGGTGCGGATGAACTCATAAAAAATAAAAAGGTCTTTATCAATGGCAAACTGGCAGTGTTGGGTAGTAAAATAAATCAAAATGATAAAGTTGAAGTAAGGGAAGGAAAAGAAAAAAAGATTTATGTTTACTTTGCTTACAATAAACCAATTGGCACCATCACTCACTCACCGCAGGGCGAGGAACATGATATTAAAGAAAATATAAAAAATACTAAACTATCAAAGGGCACAGCTCGTGATATTTTCCCATTGGGCAGACTCGATAAAAATTCTCATGGACTTATTATTCTCACCAATGACGGGCGCATTACCGACCAAGTTTTAAATCCAAAATATTTTCACGAGAAAGAATATGTAGTCAAAACATTAAATAAGCTTCGTTCCAATTTTAAACAAAAAATGGAGGCTGGAGTAAATATCGAGGGATATATGACACAAAAATGTAAGGTTACGATTATAAATGATTTTACTTTTAAAATAATTTTAAACGAAGGTAAAAAACATCAGATCAGAAGAATGTGCTCCGCTCTTTTTCAAGAAGTGGCAGACCTCAAACGCACAAGAATTATGAATATCGAGCTTGGTAATTTAAAAATAAATGGTCTTAGAGAAATCAAAGGAGAAGAATTATCTACTTTTCTAAATCCAAGACTTCATCAATCCTAATTTGTTTTACAAATTCAGTAACATGAGATACTAAAACCATCGCACCAGTGTATTTATTCAACGCTTCGGCAATAATTGGTAAGTGACGAAAATTTATATGATTTGTTGGTTCATCCAAGATTAAGAGTCCTGGCTTTTGTAAAACTAATCGCGCAAAAGCAATTAATCCCTTCTGTCCTTCAGAAAGGCTACCTATTTTAGTACGAATAAATTCTCCAGTAATCAAAAACCCTGCAGCCACAGAGCGCATATATTCTTCATTCAATCTTTCTCCCCCTGAAAGCATGGCTTCAGATAATGACTGATAAACAGTATGCTCAAAATTAAGTGTAGAAAAATCTTGTCGATAGTATCCAATGCGAATTCCCTCTTTTACTTTCTCTCCATCTGCTTTACCGCTAGATAGTCTTTCTAATAAAGTAGTTTTACCAATACCATTTGGCCCTTGCAAAAGTAAATGAGTATTTTTGTGTAAAGAAATTTGAGTTTTGTGTTTTACGATCTTGCCGTTTTTTATAGTTGTAAAAGAAGAAATGTTTAAAATTTCCCCGACCATATTAGGTTGAGTTCCTATGATAAATGGTCTGATTGATTTATCTTCTTTTCGAACATCTACAATTTCTTCTTCCAATTCTTCCGCTTTCTCTCTCATTCGTCTAGCCACCAATCTGAGTCTGCCTCCCTTATGGGCAAAGACATTGGCTTGATCTTTCTTGGCTTGAATTTCTTTTTCTAACTGAGCATTTTTCATATTTTCTTTTTCTATTCGCGCAGTAATATCTTTTACTACATTAAAATAGTTACCCACATATTGTTCAATCTTTTTAGTATAGACATCTAAATAAAACACACCCTGCGTAAAAGCATTCAAAAATTCCGCATCATGTGAAATAACTAAAACTGTTTTTTTATAAACAGACAAAAATTTTGTTAAATGGGCAATACCCGCTTTATCTAGATTATTTGTTGGTTCGTCTAATAAAAGCAAATCGGGATCTTGAATTAAAGCAGAAGCTAGAAGTAGTCGGGCTTGTTGTCCACCAGAAAAATCTCGCACTTTTTTATCATGAATTTTCGTATGATTTTTTAAATTTACCACCTCTAAAATATCATCTATTTTGGGGTCGATATTATACATTTTCTGCTTAAAACACTTTTCAAAAAATTCTCGCACAGTTAAATCTAATTCTTCCTGAGGAATTACCTGTCGAGCTGAGGCAATACTCACACCATTTGCAATATGGATAGCTCCAGAAGTTGGTTGATATATACATCCAATTAATCCCAAAATAGTGCTCTTGCCTGCCCCATTTTGCCCCATTAGGGTAAACTTGGCACCACGACGAATAGAAAAATTAACTTCATCTAATATCGGCTTATTATGGTCCCATTCGAACGAAACTCGGTCAAAACGAACGATAGTCTCCTTATTTCCCTTTATTTCATTGGTTTTCTTTGGCAACACTAACAAAGACTATACTATTTAAGCCCAAATTGAAAGGCTCTGGAAAATCATTGACAAATTGCTTTTTATATACTATACTTAGTAGACAAAGTAGGTGCGAAAAGAGTCGATTTCTAAAGTACACCCCCACACTTATCTTTTGATTGCACCAGAGGTGCATTTGTAAAACTATCAAAAGATAAGTGTGGGGGTAAATCTATTTGTATTTAACAACTTAAACAAAAAATCAATGACTGGTACAATAAAAAGACTCACTGATAAAGGTTTTGGCTTCATAACTGGAGAAGGGCTTGCGAAGGATTTATTCTTTCACAGCAATTCTTTGGTTGGCGTAACCTTTGACGAGCTCAAAGAAGGTGATAATGTTTCTTTCGAAACAGAAGAGTCACCAAAAGGATTGAATGCTACAAACGTACAACGCGTGTAATATTCTTTAAAATAAAAAATCCCCCTTATGTTTATATGGGGGCTTTTTTATTTTATTCTCCTAGAGCCCAAATTTTCAAATTCTCATAGCTATCTTCTCCACAAATCCAGGCTTTGGTTTTTGTGTTATAGAAAAATGGCACACCGCCACAAAACTCTTTATCAAAATCAAGTAGACGTTTTTCATTTTCTTTGTTATGCCAGACTTCGAGAGATTCAACCTTTACACCTTCTTCTTTTTCAAGGCGTTCAACTAACTCATGCATACGCACACAGTGTGGACATTCAGTTCCATAAAATTCCAAAAGATGTGACATTGTATTATTTAGTTAATCTTGCTAAACGAGCTTTTTTACGAGCAGCATTATTTTTCTTTATCACTCCCCTTTTTGCCGCTTTATCAATAATAGCAAAAGCGGAGGACATTATTTTTATTGCCTCCTTTTTGTCGGTTTTTGATATTTTCTCAATTTTCTTAATTATTTCTTTCATCACACGCTTGCGAGAATCATTAAAAGCCTTCTTGCGAAGAGATCCTCGTAACGCTTTTTTAGCTGATTGTGTAATAGGCATGCATGCAATTTAACAGAAAAATCTCAAAAATGCAACCCGCCTGCGCAGGCAGACTTTTTAAAGAGTTATATTTGTATGCTATGATTAATCTATGATTGGTAGTATCAAAGGAAAAATAATATTAAAAACAGAGAAATTTATTTTGGTTGAGGCAAATGGAGTGGGTTATAAGGTGAATGTCTCACCTGAAATTTTAACTAAAACACAAAAAGAAGAAGAAGAGATTTTTCTTTTTATTCATACCCATGTACGTGAAGACGCACTCGATTTATATGGATTTTTAGACCAGAAAGAACTCGAATTTTTTGAAATGCTTTTAAACGTGTCTGGCATCGGGCCAAGATCAGCGCTCGCTATCTTGGGCATAACTACAATAGAGACATTACGCAGAGCCATAAATACAGGAGACATCAGCTATCTGACAAAGATTTCTGGTATTGGCCGAAAGACTGCCGAAAAAATAGTAATTGAATTGCGGGATAAAGTTGGAGAAGAATTGAGTGGTAGTTCTCTACAAGTAGAACTTGATGCTCTCGAAGCTCTTAAATCTTTAGGTTATTCTCAGACTGAAGCTCGTGAAGCATTAAAAAAGGTTTCGACTGAATTGGAAACAAATAAGAAAATTCGTGAAGCGCTGAAAATTTTAGGAGGCCATGCCAAAGGCAGGTAAAAAAATAATTATTTCTAATTTATTTAGAAAAAAAATAATTTTTAATTCCTTGAACAGTTAAATAAGCCATATCTTTATAGGCTTGCTCACGTGTACTCTTTTTTCTAAACTTTTTTTCATAAATATAGCTATATTCTACTAAAATAGAACGAACACTGGCACGAAGTGTGCCACTGGAGCCAAGAGCAATAAGTTTTTGATCATGAATTAATCCACCTAATTCTTTTTCATAACTACTGGTCGCATATTTTTTATTTAATTGTATAAAAATATTAGCAGCCAATTGTCCGCTGTCAAAACCATTAGCCATCTGTAGATCTGGCATATAAATAGCAAAGCCCCTATGCTTTCCTATGGTCCAACTATTCTTGCGTGGATAATCATCAAAATGAATATGCAAAACTGCATCAATAGCATTTTCATTGGCCCATTTATTAATGCCATAAAGAATGATAGAAGTTTGTGGCTTAACTACGACATGTGGCACACTTTCTTGCTCAATAAAAGTGCCAGTGGCAATTTTATCTCGATTTTCTTTTTTAGCACTTTCTTTAAAAGCAATTATGTCAGCTTCATGATTGGTAAAATAATCTTGAAATTTTTTTATATACCCGTCTTTATTACGAGTAATATACACAGTAAATCTCTTATCCTTTTTCAATTGATCGTAAATTCGATTAGCTAAAGCTAAAGTCATGTCTGCCTCTTTTACATTTCCATATTGCGCACCCCATATTTCATTATCATGCCCAGGAACCAATAATATCTTTATTGGCTCTTTTGCATAAATAAAAAACATTGGAGTCAAAATAAAGCTAAAAAAGATGGGTATGAGTAATTTTCGCTTCATAGTATGATTATAGCACTTGTCCCGTTAGAAAATTATGGGCAAGTAATTTAGTCACTAGAACTTTATTAATTAATTTTTTAATGGGATGCCAGAGTTACCAGAAGTAGAAAATTTGCGTTTGGGCCTAGAAAAGTCAATTCTAGGTCAAAAAATAAAGAAGGTTTTGGTTCAAAAAATCAAACTTGTTTCAGGAAAGGGTACTAAACGTTCCCCCTCTAATAGCAAAAAAGCCTTATTTGTAAAAGGTATAACTGGGGAAAAAATTGTCAAAATAGACAGACGAGCCAAGAACCTAATCTTCAAATTAAGCCATGATAAAATCATTTTGATTCATTTAAAAATGTCGGGACAATTCGTATACCTGCCTTCGCATAAAGCTTCGGCAAGGCAAGGCAACCAAAAAAAAGTTATCGGTGGTCACCCAATAGAACTTTCAGAAAAAACTTTACCCAACAAACATTCACACGTAATATTCGAGCTAGAAAAAGGAAACCTGTACTATAATGATACTAGAATGTTCGGTTATTTACTCTTCTACAAGAATACAAAAGCATTTGAAAAAGAAAATCATTTTGCAACACTTGGTGTGGAACCACTGTCTCTACAATTTTCTATAAAATATTTTATCAATTCTTTAAAAAATAAAAAAGGTAAGATTAAAGCAATCTTAATGGATCAAAAAGTTGTTGCTGGTTTGGGGAATATTTATGCTGATGAAACTTTATTCGAAGCTCGTATTCGCCCAGA
>CAYHDS010000001.1:9724-30538 GCA_964355475.1 uncultured Candidatus Saccharibacteria bacterium | reverse complement strand
TCTTTTTTGCCACGCATTGGAATCTCGGCAATTACATCACATTTGTTTAAAATATTTTTAGGTATTCCAGTTACTTCTGTGCCAACAATAAAAGCATTTTTGCTTCCTAATTTTACCTTTTTATAATCAATTGATTTTTTGTCCTGCTCAATACCGATTATTTTAAATTTCTCTTTCTTCAATTTAGTCAAAAGGCTTGAAATACTTTTTTTCTGTTCCCATTTTACAAACTCTTCAGCCCCAAGGGCCGACTTGGCCAAATCTCCCCTTTTCCGGCCGAATCTATCAAGTGGTGTCGGTGTATACCCCGATAAATAAATTTTATTAACACCTACAGCATCAGCCGTGCGAAACATCGCCCCCACATTCTCTACGCTTCTAATATTATGTAATATTAAAATGTTTTGTTTCTTTTTCCCCATAATATTCATATATTGGAGCCTATTCCTTACCTATAGCATCTTTTATATTATGAAAACCATCTCTCTTTAAGAGAAGAACTAATCCACGATTAATTTCATTAATAAGTTCGGGACCCTCAAAAATCATTCCTGTAATAATCTGCACAAGTGAAGCTCCAGCTTTAATTTTTTTATAAGCATCTAGGGCGGAAAAAATCCCACCACAACCAATAATAATATATTTTCCTTTTGTTTTTTGATAAATTAAACGAATTTGATTAAGAGATAAATCATCTACTACTTTTCCGCTAATCCCCCCTTGAAAAGAAGTTATTGCATCTTTTATTTTTAAATTATTTTTATTTTTTGTTAGGTTGCTACAAATAAATCCATGAACACGATGTTTCTCACAAACTTTAAGAATAGCCTCAATCTGTTCTTCATTTAGATCAGGAGATAATTTTAAAAAAATTGGTTTTATTGTTTTGATAGTGTCAATCATAGATAAAAGGCGATCAAGTTTTTCGATATTAGAAAATGGTTCACCGCCAAAAGCATTAGGACAACTAATATTTATCGCAAAATATTGACCAATATCAACAAATTGACGAAAGGCTTTCACATAATCATTGATACCTGCTTCTGTTTCAACTGTTATTTTACTATTAGTCTTGGCAATATTTGTGCCAACAGGAACTTTAAAATTCATCCCCTTCAACCGAAGGGCTATTTTTTCACATCCTTCATTTTTTAATCCATAATACACCATCAAGGCTTGCGAATTTTTTAAACGCCAAAGTCGAGGTTTCATATTTCCATCACATGATTCACCAGTGATAGATCCAACTTCTGTAAATCCAAAACCAACTGCTGGAATAATTTCAGTTAATAGGGCATCTTTATCAAAACCAGCAGCCAGTCCTATTGGATTTGGAAAATGTATATTTAAAATATTTTGTTCTAATGTTGGATGCGAAAAAGAAAACAAAAATGATATCAAGCTTCGAGTAGTTGAATAACGTCCAAGAAAGCTTCCAGTTCGAACCATAGCATCGTGAGTTTTTTCTGGGTCAAAATAAAAATAAATAGGCTTTAAAATGTATATATAAAAAAAACGAAACAATCTATTTCGTGTCAATATAACTAAATTTTTAATAGTCCACTTCATTTGTGCGCCCGGTTGGGATCGAACCAACGACCTTATCCTTAAAAGGGATCTGCTCTACCAACTGAGCTACGGGCGCATATTTACTTTATGTATATAAAAAGAACATTTTGTGAATAATCTGTTGGACCCGCTACAACTGAGCTACGGGCGCATATATTTATTATTGTAAAAAAGAATGTTTGTTTTAATTCATAATCTATCGACCTACCAAAACAGCTACGGGCGCATATTTTTAACGCGTGAACTTGATAATACCAGCTTTTCTAAAAAGCTTCAAGTAAAAATTGCTCAAAAGCAGATTCAGCATCTAGGCCCCTTTTACGAGCCTCGGGTAATACATAAGACAATTTTACAATGAAATCCTTCAATTCATTTTCTGTAAACTTAGTAAAATTCTTTTTTAAGAGCATATCTTTAATTTTCCAGAAAAGCACGCCAACTAATTCTTCCATTACTACTCCTCTGTCTACTGCTTGTCTGAAATAAATCCATAAATTAAGTTTATCTCTCATACCAAAAGCGTTGGCTAAAAGAAAATTGTCAAAGAGTTCTTTTTTCATCTTTGGTAATTCAAAAATATTCAGTTCGGCGCGGGCTTTTTTAAAAGCATCCAACGCTACTTTATTTAATTTACTTTCTAGAAAAAGGAAAGAATTCTCTCCTTCGCTCATCAGAGGTAATTTTTCTAAAATAAAATTCCTCGTTTCTTCATATTCAAAAAAATTAGAAAAAACAATTAAAGACTTCTTGGAAAAGAGTCCCGACCCAGAATAAAAACTTTCAATTTGATCTCGATTGAAATCATTCCTATTAAACTTCAAAATTTCTGTATCTTTGGAAACAGATTTTATAAATTCTTCATAAGCAGAAAGCTTATTTTCTGTATCGTCGCCCGCAAAAAGGTAAATCATAATTAAAGTCTAACAGATTTTTTATATTCTAAATAAGGGGCTCCATATTTTTCTAAGAGAATATCTTCTTCTTTTTTAATAAAAAAGAACTTACTGACAATAAAAGAGATAATGGTAAATAAAACAACAAAAACAGAATTTATTATCAAACCCAAACCAAGCATTAAAAAAACAAGTCCAAAATGAGTAGGCATACGAGAATAACAATATGGTCCCTTGCAAAATGACTGCTTGCTTAAATTGCCCTTATCTAAATTGCGAGATGTTTTCTGCGCCCAAATTATGAGTATGGTGGCAAAAAACAAAAATATAAAACCAAGAGGAAAAGTAAAATTATAACTAGAAATTTTTATTGGGTAAAAAAAATGAAAAAATAAACCCACTACGAGTAGAGCAAAAGAGACTCCATAAGAATGGGCTAAAACCGAATGGATATTGGCTCCTAGGGTCTTTTTTCCGTCATCTATCATGTCCTTATATTTTATCATAAATATCTATTTAACTTCTCCAAAATTATCCCCTGAAGAAAAATGTACCTCTAACGGAATATCAGTTTTATAATGTAAATACGATCGAAAAAGCACCCCTTCCATAGCATCTTTTATGATTTTTTCAGCTTTTTCTAAAACTTCTTCCTTTATTTCATATACCAATTCATCATGAATTTGTAAAACCAAATGAGCCTTATTTGCTAAATTTTCTTTATTTAAATCTTCGTGGGCAAAACGTATGGCTAATTTAATTATGTCTGCCGTAGCTGTACCTTGAATGGGAGCATTGGTAGCCGTACGCTCGGCCATACTTTTTAAAAAGGGAATCCTAGAATTTATATTAGGAAAATTTCTTTTTCTACCAAATAAAGTTTCAACATATAAATTTTTTTCTGCAAAAGATTTTATATTCTCTAAATAATCTCGCACACCAGAAAATTGATTAAAATAATTATTGTAAAATGTTTGCGCTTCCTCGCGTGTGCCACCTAGATTTTTTCGTAAAGCTGAAACTCCCATACCATAAATAATTCCAAAATTTATAATCTTCGCCTTACGACGCATTTCAGCATCAACTTTTTCTATTGGGACATTAAAAACAAAAGATGCCACTCCCGCATGAATGTCTTTTTTCTCTCGAAAAATTTGGGTCATTTTTTTATCTCCTGAGAGCAAAGCCGCTACGCGCAATTCTATTTGACTATAATCAAAAGCAGAAAGTTTGTAGCCCTTTTGAGCCACAAATCCCCGCCTAATTCTAAGACCCCGTTCTGTCTTAATGGGTAAATTTTGCAAATTAGGATCTGAAGATGAAAATCGACCAGTCGTAGAACCGTTTTGCAAAAATTTGGCATGAAGTCGACCATCATCTGCCACCATATTGGGAATGACATCAATATAAGTGGATAATAATTTTTGTAATTCTCGATAAGCCATTATTTCTTTTATTATTGGGTAATCTTCTTCAAGCTCTTCCAAGACAGACACCTTGGTGGAAAAAGAGCCACTAGCATTTTTCTTTTTACTGGACTTCATTCCAAGCTTAACGAAAAGTATTTCACTCAATTGTTTTGGTGAATTTATATTAAATTCTGTCCCAGCAAATTCATATATTTTTTTTGTTAATTTATCTAATTCAGCGTGATATTCTAAGGATAAATTTTGAAAATACTTTTTATCTATCAATATCCCATATTGCTCCATTTCATGAACGATATGAATAATCGGCTGTTCAATTTCAGAAAAAACTTTATCCAGCTTTTTTTCTTTTAATTTTTGGAAAATATATTCTCGCGCCTCTCCAAAAGATTTTTTGTTGGCAAAAATCAATATATCTTCTATTTTTGGATTAACGATATCAGAATTAATAAGCCACAAGGCAATGCTCGTTTCTTCTAGAATTTTTTTATCAATTTTTTCATTTTCATTTTTATAAGTAAGATCTAAGGTGCCTGTTTTGTTTTCACCACCATTTTTATTAAAAAAACCCTTTAACCTAGCAAATAAAGATCGAAATTCAAAAGTGCTGAAAATTTGTTCAATCTTTCCCAAATCAGCATTCTCCCAAAAAGTTTTCTCTGGTAGAGAAAAATTTATTTCTGCATCAGTTCTGATCGTGGCTAGGGTTTTAGAAAAAAGTGCTTCTTCCTCATTATTTTTTATTAATTCTATCATTCGTGGAGAAAAACCCAGTTTCTTAAATAAATCTTCTCCTTTTTTCCCGCCAGAGGCGGGTCCGCCTTTGGCGGATAATTTTTTATAAATTTCCTCAATCGTACCAAAATTTAAAATTAAATTAGTTGCAGTCTTTTCTCCAATACCTTTTATTCCAATAATATTATCTGAGGGATCTCCACGCAGACCTTTATAGTCTGGTAAAAATTTTGGCTTAAAGCCAAAACGTTCTACTACTCCTTCTTCATCATATAAAATAGTATCGTTTATTCCTTTTTTTAAAGTATAGATTTGAACCTTTTTATCATCTACCAATTGCATCGTATCCATATCGCCTGAAGCAATGACAATATCTATGTCTTTATTTTTCTCAAATTTTTTAACTATCGTGCCTAAAACATCATCTGCTTCAAAGCCAGGTGCATCATATATGGGTATATTAAAAGCTTCAAAAATCTTGCGGGAACCTTGAAGTTGTACAATCAGAGCATCCTCGGCTTTAGCTCGCCCCGCTTTATAATCATCATAAAATTCATGTCGAAAGGTCTTTCCTGGCAAGTCATAACAAGCCACAATATAGTCTGGTTTTAAATCACTAATTATTTTCATCAGCATTGTCGAGAGACCATAGAGGGCCCCAGTCGGCTTTCCTTTGCTCGACATAAACTCTGGTAGAGCATGATAAGCTCGATGAATAATAGCGTGAGCATCAAGCAAAATAAGCTTTTTCTTTTCTTTAGACATTGTGAAAATTATACCATTTACGATATACTTTATTAATGGCCACATTTGACGAAGAAAAACAGAATAGACAAGTGGACGATTTACATAAAGAAGAGGAAGAAGAATTGGTGGCTACTTTGGCAGAATCCAAGTATCACTTACCTTATATTAATCTGTACCACGCTGTTATTGATAATGAAGCACTGCGAGCAATCCCAGAAGTTGAAGCCAGAGAAATGAATGTGGCGCCTTTTAAGCTTTTTGGTAAAAATATTTTCATAGCATTGAGATCTCCGGGAGAAGAAATTATTTCCAGGTTAAAAGAAGCTATGGAGAGAAAAAATTTAGTACCAACTTTTTACATGGTTTCTAGTTATGGTTTAAATAAAGTCTGGGAAAGATATAAAGAAATATCTTTGGCAGAAAATACAGAAATCGGAGGTGTTAATATTTCTGGTGAGATCTTGCGAGAAACTGCTAAAAACATAAATAAAATGCAAGATATCGAAAAATTAATAACTGAAGTAATGGAAGGTAATAAATTACACAGAGTGTCTCGATTTCTAGAAATTATTTTAGCTGGAGCAATCGCAATTAAAGCCAGCGATATTCATATCGAACCAGAAAAAGAAAAGAGTAGGCTTCGATTGCGCTTGGACGGAGTACTCCAAGATGTAACTTTTTTTGAATTAGATATTTATCATTTAATTAATTCACGCATCAAACTTTTGTCTGGAATGAAACTAACGTCAAAAATTGCTCAGGACGGACGTTTTAATATTATGGAAGGAGACGCAGAAATTAGTATTCGTTCCTCTTTAATACCTGGAACCTATGGCGAATCAATTGTAATGAGAATTTTAGATCCAAAAGCTATTCAAGTAAAAATAGAAGACTTGGGTATCGAGCCTTATCTTTTTTCTATCATCGAAAAAGAAATAATCAAACCTAATGGAATGATCCTGGTCACTGGACCGACCGGTTCTGGTAAAACCACTACTTTATATGCTTTTTTACGAAAAATATACAATCCAGAAATAAATGTAATAACCATTGAAGATCCTGTCGAATATCATTTAATCGGTATAACTCAAACACAAGTAAGTCCCAAAAGGGGTTACAATTTTCCAGAAGGATTACGCTCCGCACTACGCCAAGACCCAGATGTAATAATGGTGGGTGAAATACGTGACGCTGAAACTGCCGAAATCACTGTGCAGTCTTCTTTAACTGGACATATGGTTTTCTCCACTTTACACACGAACAATGCAGCTGGAGTAATTCCTCGTTTAATTGATTTAAAAGTTAATCCAAAAATTTTAGTTTCGGCTTTATCAGTTTCAATGGCCCAAAGATTAGTCCGCAAGCTTTGTGTAAATTGTAAAAAAGAAAAAACTTTAGCCCCTGAAGAAAATAAAATTATTAAATTAGTTTTAGATACTATGAAAGAAGAAAAGAAAAAATTTACTGACTATGAAATAAATCCTGAATTTATAAAAATCTTTGACGCTGTGGGGTGTGAAAAATGCAATATGACTGGTTATAGTGGCAGAATCGGTATTTTTGAAGCCATACTAACCGATGAGGCAATTGAAAAAATTATGCCTGAAAATCCTAGTGAAAGAGAAATAAAAAAGGTTGCGCGTAGTCAAGGAATACTCTCGATGCGTCAAGATGGTGTGGTAAAAATCCTTAAAGGCATTACTTCACTCACCGAAGTAGCGAGTGTCGTTGATTTACTTGAAGAGTAAAAAACAAAGAGCCCGCGACGATTGCCGCGAGCCACCCCGCCGAGATGCCTCGACCAGGCATATTACTTGTTAAATCTGTTAGAATTATAAATATGACCCATTCGATATTATTAACTCAGGGTCATGGTGAGTAAAACCGAACCATGATCAAAATACATCCAATCGTAAAAGATATAGTGCTGGGAGAAATAGAAGCTCTCTTTGCTCTAACCAATGGTTATATGAATATGAGTAGTTATGCATATCATATACGCCCCGTCGTCGAAACACGCGCCAAAAAACAAGTAACTATTACAAGTTTGGTCGTTTCCCTATCACGCTTACGAAAAGAATTTAAAAAAGAAAAACCACTTATCCATAAAGTGCCTATAAAAAATATAACAACTAAGCTCCCTTTAACAGAAATATCTTATGAAAATACTAATAAATTTATTGGAGAATTAGAATCTCTGCATAAAAATATTTCAATAACGCAAGAAGACTTTTTTACGATAACTATAGGCACGACTGAAGTTGATATTATTTGTTCATCTAATTTAGAAAATAAAATTCTAAAACATTTTAAAGTGAAATCAAAGTTTATTAACCATAACTTTGCGGCAATTGGTATTTCATATGGTCCAGAAGTTTTTGGTACTCCAAATGTTTTTTTCTCGCTTCTTTCTATAACGGCCCGAGCTCATATAAATATAGAAGAATTAGTTTCAACGCCTACAGAATTAATTTTTATAGTAGCCGAAAAAGATTTCAGTAAAACCGTCGCTTTATTTTCCGAGCTACACAGAGAAGTAAATACGGAATAGAAATCCCGACCTTTTGATCGAGGATCCTCGATTTTGATAAATCAAAATCGGGACAAAAAAAGCATTAATCTCTAAACAATCCTTTCAGGGCTGGGCCCCGAGAGTAACGAATTATTATAGGATAGTTCCAGAAGAAATAAATTTCACCAAAACGTCCTATGCAAAATCGTATAACCGATGGCTGATTGCTTAGAGATTAATGCCTTCTCAAAAAATCTAAATAACTATCTAATTACAAGTATACTATGATGATAAAATACCAAATGCTATAATGTTGATAGCTATGTTGATACCCTGTTGATAAAGGTACCATTTGAATAATATAGCATATTATGAAACCAATGTCAACCCAGTAGTAGAGATTTTTATAATCTCACTACAGGTCAAGAGCAAAAAAAATGCCTAAAAATAAGGATAAAACGGAAGAATCCGTGTTAGACCAAACTCTCCGTCCTACTCGTTGGGATGAATATATTGGCCAAAAACACATAAAAGACAATATAAAAATCCTTCTAGAGGCGGCAAAAGGTCGTGGACATATACCCGAGCATATTCTCTTTTATGGACCACCCGGACTTGGTAAAACAACGCTAGCCCATCTAATAGCGAAAGAAACTGGAAGACAAATGAAAATAACTTCTGGACCAGCGATCGAAAAAGTGGGAGATTTGGCTTCAATTCTAACCAACTTGACCTCAGGAGATATTCTTTTTATAGATGAAATTCATCGATTAAATAAAATGGTAGAAGAAATACTTTATCCTGCCATGGAGTCTGGTGTTTTGGATATTATTATCGGCAAAGGACCTTCAGCTCGCACCATCCAGCTCGACTTGCCACCCTTTACTTTAATTGCGGCTACCACGCGAGTAGCCTTGATCTCCTCTCCCCTACGGTCTCGATTTTCTGGTGGAGTTTTTAGATTAGAATTTTATTCAAATGAAGAAATTGCAAAAATAATCGACAGGTCAAGTAAACTGCTAAAAATTACATTCGATGCGAATGCTTTAGAAGAAATTGCAAAAAGAAGTAGGTTTACGCCTCGCACAGCCAATTATTTTTTGAAACGAGTTCGTGATTATGCTCAAGTTCATAAAAAAAACGAGGAAAAAAATCTGAACCAGAAAACAGTGAGAGAAGCTTTGGCAATGTTGGCCATTGATGATATTGGTTTAAATTCTTCCGATAGAAAATTTTTAGAAATACTAATAGAAAAATTTGGTGGCGGGCCTGTGGGGCTCAAAACTATTGGGGCGGCAATGGCCGAAGAAGAAGCAACTGTAGAAGAAGTGATTGAGCCATACTTGATTCAGCTCGGACTACTTGAACGATCTCCTCGTGGACGTATAGCCACCAGAAAAGCATATGAACATTTAGATTTTAAAATACCAGCAAATATGCTCGCCCGACCGAACGGTCATTCGGGCAGGCAAGAAAAACTTTTATAAAATGATGAGAATTTTAGGAATAGACCCAGGATTTGAAAGATTGGGTATCGCAATATTAGAAAAAAACAAAAATGACAAAAAAGAGAAAGTCATTTTTTCAGAATGTTTTAAAACTTCTTCTAAATTGGATTTCTCTAAAAGATTAAACTTAATTGGCGAAGAAATAAAAAAAATAATAAAAGAGTATAAACCAAAAATTCTTTCTATTGAAACTTTATTTTTAAATACCAATCAAAAAACTGTCATGCGCGTGGCTGAAGTGCGTGGAGTCGCAATCTATGAAGCATCTCTTTCAGGACTTGAAATTTTTGAAGCCTCTCCACCACAAATAAAAATAGCAACGACCGGATATGGCAGAGCCAATAAAGAACAGATGATAAAAATGGTAAAAATATTAGTAGAAATAGACAAAAATAAAACCTCAGATGATGAATTAGATGCCATTGCTATTGCCATAACAGCCTTTGCTCATAAGAGAAATTAGACTTACTTTGACTTATCCACACATTCTATTGCCAAGCTCTCTCTATTTTGTTACAAAATAAGGAATTAGCAGTAAGTCGTTTTTAAAAAATAAAAACTATGGATGAAGAAGTATTAGAAGATGGTCAAGGTTTTAAAGAAGATGTAGATATGGAAGATGATCTACTCGAGCCCGTAGGTGGAGGAGATGATTTCAAATTTGAAGAAGAATACGAAGACAAAGATCCAGATCGCGACCATTAAAAAATAAAACACCCCCATTCGGGGTGTTTTATTTTACAGAAATTTTTACAAATCTTTTTTTGCCAATTTTCAATATTAAATTTTCAGTAACTTTTATATTTAAATCTATAATAATTCTGTTTTTCTTTAAATCATGTACTCCTTTTCCTAAAACAAGTCTCCTCCATTCTCCCTTTGAAGACAAAATCTTATTTTCTACTAAAACTTCACTCAAAAGCTCTCCTATGGAAACTTTAATCTCTTCCATTTTCTCTGGTATTTCACCTTTTTGAAAAGTGTTGATAAAATTTTCTTCGGCCTCTTTGGCTTTTTTCTCTCCGTGATAAATTTTAACTATTTCATATGCTACTTTCATTTTAACATCACGAGGGTTAACACCATTTTCCAATTCTTTTTTTAATTTTTCAATCTCAGCCAATGAAACATCAGTACAAAGAATAAAATATTTAATGATTAAATTATCTTTAATTTCCATAACTTTCCCATACATGTCATTGGCGGAATCCACAATTGAAATAACATTACCCCAAGATGAAGACATTTTTTCCCCATCAGTTCCTTCAAGCATGGATAATACCATAATATCTTGCTCAATTTGGCCATATCTTTTTTGAACAGTTCTTCCGGCTTTTAAATTAAAAAGTTGGTCAAAGCCACCGATTTCAACATCTGATTTTATGGCAACACTGTCATAACCTTGTAAAGCAGGATACATAAATTCAACCATAAAAACATCTTCGCCTGCGTCCAATCTTTTCTTAAAGTTTCGTCTTTTGGTCATTTGTTGAACAGTAAAACATTCAAGCAATTGACCTATTTCTGGTATGCTCATTCCTTTCAACCATTCAGAATTATATCTAACTTCTGTATTCTTAATATCTAAAATAAGGGCAATTTGTTCTAAATATTTTTCTAAATTACTTTTTATTTGTTTATCGGTCAACATTGGTCTTTTTTCTAATTTATCTGAAGGATCCCCAATTTTAGCGGTAAAATCACCAATAATTAAAACAACCTTATGCCCTAAAACTTGAAAGGCTTTTAATTTTCTAAGAGTGATGGCTCTCCCTAAATGTATAAACGGACTTGTGGGGTCGATACCTAATTTAATTCTAAGTTGTTCCCCAGATAAAAGTCGTTCTTTCAGATGATCTTTTATAAAAATATCTTCAACTCCTCTAGTTAAAATTTCATCTACTTTTTTCTCATCAGTTATCACTTTCATATTCGGATTGTATCATATTTTCTGGTATGATTAAAGAAATGAAAAAATGGTATAAAAACAATAAATCCGCAAAAAATATAATCCTCTTTGGCGCGGGTATTTTTATATTAAGCACAGGACTCATAATAATGTGGCTCTCCTCTTTAAGAATTCCAGATTTTAGCTCTTTTGAAGACAGAAAGATTGTGAATTCAACAAAAATATATGACCGCACTGGACAAGTTTTACTCTACGACATACATCAAGACATCAAAAGAACCAACATAGCTTTTGCAGATATGGGAATAAATATAAAAAATGCCACCGTGGCCGTAGAAGATTCTGAATTTTACAATCATAGTGGTATACGCATATCTTCGATAATTCGTGCCACTTTTGTTGCTAAACTAACTGGGAAAAAAGTAACGGGTGGATCAACCATAACCCAACAATTAGTAAAAAATACTTTATTGACAACACAGAGAAGTCTGGGACGTAAAATAAAAGAATGGGTATTGGCATTAAAAATAGACAAGGCAATGCCAAAAGAAAAAATTTTAGAATTATATTTAAATGAAGTACCCTACGGAGGAACAATTTATGGTATACAAGAAGCTAGTAAAACTTATTTTAATAAAAATGCGGCTGATCTGGATTTGGCCGAGGCTGCATATTTAGCATCTATACCTCAATCCCCCACTCTACTCTCTCCCTATGGAAAAAATAAAAATAAATTAGATGACAGAAAAAATTTCGTTCTTTCCAGAATGCATGAATTAAATTTCATTTCTAATGAAGAATATGAAAAAGCAAAAAGTGAAATAGTCACTTTTGTCCCACAACAAATTGGTGGTATAAAAGCTCCACATTTTGTTTTCTTCATAAAAGATTATCTTGAACAAAAATACGGTAGTGAGTTGGTAGAACGTGGAGGACTTAAAGTTACAACGACGCTGGATTATGGTTTGGAAGAAAAAGCAGAACAATATGTAAAAGAGGGAGCTTTAGAAAATGAAAAAGCTTGGAACGGAAACAATGCTTCTTTGGTGGCTTTAGATCCAAAAACCGGTCAAATTTTAGTCATGGTAGGTTCGAGAGATTATTTCGACAAAAAAATAGATGGCAATTACAATGTTGCCACTGCGCATAGACAGCCAGGATCCTCTTTTAAGCCCTTTATTTACGCTACAGCCTTCAACAAGGGCTTTACCCCAGAAACAGTACTGTTTGACTTACCCACCGAATTTCAAACGACCTGTAATGTAAAAGGCAAGGCTTTACCAGGACATAATCAAAAAGAATGTTATATGCCAGACAATTATGATAATAAGTTTCGTGGACCAATGAGTTTACGTGATGCATTGGGACAATCCATAAACTTGGTGGCAGTAAAATTATTTTATTTAGCCGGGCTACCAGACTCACTTAAAACAGCTGAAGATATGGGTATCAGTACCTTAAAAGATATTAATCAATACGGACTTACTTTAGTTATTGGAGGCGGAGAAGTTACCTTGCTTGATATGTCTTCTGCTTATGGAGTTTTTGCAAATGATGGAATGCGAAATCCATATACTGGAATTTTAAAAGTTGAAGACATCAAAGGAAAAATCTTAGAAGAATATGTACCCAATATAAAAGAAGTGCTCCCAAAAAAAACAGCGTTAACCATCTCAGACATTTTGTCTGACAATGTGGCTCGTACTCCAACTTTCGGAACAAATTCTGCATTATTAATTCCTGGTAGAGATGTAGCGGCAAAGACAGGAACTACTAACAGTAATAAAGATGCTTGGATAATAGGTTATACACCATCAATCGTGGCTGGAGTTTGGGCTGGAAATAATGATAACACCCCAATGAAAAAAGGTGGCGCGGCTGTCGCTGGACCAATCTGGAATAAATTTATGAATGAGGCATTAAAAAGTTTTCCAGACGAAAAATTTGAAAAACCAGATTCTTTTATTGATCTAAATAAAAAACCTATCTTGCGTGGATTCTGGCAAGGAAATGAAAATTTCTTTATTGATAAAATTTCTCAAAAACTAGCTAGCCCAAATACTCCTCCAGAAACTTTAAATGAAAAAGTAATAACAAATGTTCATTCTATTTTATATTGGGTAAATAAAAAAGATATTCTGGGTGCACCACCAGAAAATCCTGCAAACGATCCACAGTTTGAACATTGGGAAATACCAATTCAAAATTGGTGGACACAAAATTCTTTCAAATACGAAAAAACTACAGCGGCCGACAAACCAAGTGAAATAGATAATATACATACAGACTATACAAAGCCAATCATTAATGTAATTGAACCATCTGCAAATAAAAATTATAGCAATACGGAAAAAATACAATTAAAAATCACAAATACAGGAGTATATTCACTTCAAAAAATAGATATATTTATCAACGACGTTTATCTCGGAACATTAGAATCACCTTTTAATTTTTCTTTTATTCCAGCAGATTTAGAAAATCTAAAAACAAATAACGAGCTTCGTATAATAGCTTATGATACGGCCTACAATCGTAGTGAAAACACTTTTAACTTTAAGGTTTCACAATAGTTATCGATTCATCGGCATTATCAAATAAGTAAATGATGAATCAGAAATTGGAGAGATAAGAATTGGATGTAATGGGTCTGTTATTTTTATAGCTAAACTATCAGTATTAATGGATTGGAAACAGTCTAAAAAATATTTGTAATTAAAAGATAAAATAGCACTTTCTCCTTCTAATGCAGCATCAAGATATGTTTTATTTTCTCCAACATCATTATTAGCAGATGATAATTCAAAAACCTTTTCTTTTGGGTTAATAGAGAGATTAACTTGATTAAACTTATCAGAAAAAATATTGGACAATTTAAGTGCATTTAATAAGTCTTGTTTTAAAACGGTGGCTTGTGTTTTTGGGTTCTTGGGAATTATTTGACGATAATCAGGAAAAATACCATCAATTATTCTAGAAGTTAAATATGTATTTTCAGTTGAAAAAGAAATCTGATTTTTATTAAAACAAATTTTTATTATACCAGAAAAATCTCCAAAAATTCTTAAAATTTCAGGAATGTTTTTAAAAGGTATTATTATTCCACTTATTTCTTCTAAATCTCTAATTTTTATCTTTTTTTCTGCTAATCTAAAAGAATCTGTGGAAACAAAGACTAAATTATCTTCGTCCTTATATATAAAAACACTAGAAATCTCTGGTTTAACATCAGAAAAAGAGGAACTATAATAAACAGACTTTATACCATCAATCAGTTTTTTTGATTCAATATTAAAAGTTTTACCAGTAACTAATGGAATAGTTGGAAAATCTTCAGATTGTCCCCCTTTTACCTTTATTTTACTTTTTTTTGTTTTTATTAAAATGTTTCCATCAATACTTTCAATAAACACGCTTTCGTTTTGTGACATATTTGAAAATATACCTGAAAGCACCGACCCAGAAACTGCCACAATACCTTCTTTTTCAATCTTGGCAGGAATTTCTATTTCTAAACCCAAACTTAAGTTAGTTGATCTCAGTTTTAAAGATTTACCAGAAGCATTTATTAATATCGAGTTCAATATTGGTAAAGTTAAATTTTTTCCAGTAATTCTTTCTGCTTGTAAAATTCCGTTCTTTAGTTTTTCTATTTCACATTCTAGTTTCATATGTTTATAATTTATATATTTAATTTATTAATACTATTAGTCCTGTGGATATGTGGATATGTTAATTTGTTTATATTTTTAAGGTTATTTTGATAATTTATTTTATGTTTTGGCTTGATAACTTTTTGTTAATAATTTTCTTTTTGTTTTTTCTGAAGTTTATATTTTGTTATTAATTTTTTTCCACTACTTATCAAGCCTATTTAAACATGATCCTTATTTGTTCTATTTCTTGTATTAATTGAGGATCATTTTTTATATCATTTTTTATTTTTAAACAGGAATGAATTACAGTGGTGTGGTCTTTTCCGCCCAACTTTTGACCTATTAGTGGGTAAGATACACTAAAATCTTCTCGTAATAAATACATTATTATTTGTCTTGCTTTAACTATTTCTTTTTTTCTTGTTTTTTCATAAATTGAAGTCTCTTCTATTTT
Organism: uncultured Candidatus Saccharibacteria bacterium; assembly: GCA_964355475.1. Classification (GTDB taxonomy): domain Bacteria; phylum Patescibacteriota; class Minisyncoccia; order Phycocordibacterales; family UBA9973; genus UBA9973. Next base: position 15,128 of record CAYHDS010000001.1, on the reverse strand, counting down.
ATAATAATCACTTATTATTTTTACAATATCTTTTATTGCTATATTTTTCTTTGGTTTAATATTATTTTTAAGAAGATTTTTTACTTCCAATAGCGTTAAAGGCTTATTTTTTAGGCGATATTGGCATAAAATACTATTTAGGCTTCCTTCCAATTCGCGGACATTACCCTGTATGACAGAAGCCACATATTCAACAATGTCTTTGTCTAAATCGAGCCCAAGCTCTTCCATTTTTACTTTCAAGATTGCCAAGCGAGATTCGTATTCTGGTTCAGAAACATCTACAATCATTCCAGCAGCAAATCTTGACTTCAAACGGTCGGCTAATTCAGGTATGTAGTTTGGGTGTTTGTCTGAAGAAAAAATTATTTGTTTGTTATTTTCATAAAATGTGTTGAAGGTGTGGAATAACTCTTCTTGTATTTTTTCCATTTTGCCAATAAATTGTATATCGTCGATAATTAAGAGATCGTATTTTCTATATTTTTCCTTAAAAGAATTTGCTTTATTTGATTGTAAAGAGTTTATAAAATCAGTCGCGAACTTTTCTAAGGTCAAATAATGTGCTTTCTTATTTGGGTATTTACTTTTTATAGAATTACCCACTGCTTGGAGAAGGTGAGTTTTTCCTAGGCCCGTTCCACCGTAAACAAAGAATGGATTGTATTTGGTGCCTGGATTTTCAATAATTGCTTGAGCTGCCGCATAGGCCAATTCATTGAAAGCTCCAACGATAAAAGAATTAAATTGATACCGAGGATTTAGATTATCTTCTGGGCTTATATATAGGTCTTTTAGTGGTAATTCTTTGTTCAAATATGTTCCGTTTTCTCTTTCGGGTAATTCTTGTTTATTTGGTTCTATTTTAGTAATGGTATATTCAACTGCCCGCATGTTTTCATAGGTGTCGGCAATTGTTTTAGTTATTAGCTTGTGGTACTTGTTTTTTAACCAATCACGCACAAATTCATTAGGTACTCCAATATAAATAATACCCAAATCCTCTTTTAAAATAGAGGTATTTTTGAACCAAGTGCTAAAATTTGCTTTTGAAATGCCAGTTTCAATCTCTGCCAAGCAATTTTTCCAAAGTTGTTTCGTATCCATGTTTGGGCATTATACTACACTTTAAAATTAGGAAGCCAAATGCTAGTCTATTAAGTCTGTTGATAATCTGTGGATAAATTAGGCTCTAGCTTTTTTTGTTTTTTTAATTCTTACTAATGCCTAGAGCCTAGTTGCCTAAAGTCTGTTTTTGTTATAGTATGTAATCTATGTCACAAACATATCAACCTAAAAAAAGAAAAAGAGCTCGATCTCACGGCTTTTTAGTTAGATCAAGAATAAAAACTGGTAAAAAGGTGCTTTTACGTAGACGCAGAAAAGGACGCGCCAAACTTACTGTTTAGTTTTAGGCTCTCGTATGTTAAAAAAGAAAAACAGGGTTGATAGAAAAACCATTGATAAAATCTTTCAAGAAGGTCGTTTTATTAATGGAGAAAATCTAGTTTTTAAATTTATTTTTAATAAAAAATCACACCTTCCTGCTGTTTCCTTTGTGGCGCCAAAAGGTGTTTGTAAAAGTGCAGTAAAACGCAATGCTCTGCGTAGACGTGGGTATGCCGTTTTGGAAAAATATTTAAAAGATTTACCCAAAGATATTTCTGGTGTGTTTATTTTTGGTAAAAAAAGTTTAGAACTTTTTGCTGGTAGAAAACATAAAAATTATAATCCCAACACTCATCTTGAATATGAAATTAAGAATATACTTGGTAAAATTAATTGATTTTTATAAAAAAAATATATCTCCCTTTATGAGGCCGAGTTGTGTTTTTTATCCCACTTGTTCAGTTTATACTAAAGAAGCCATTTTAAAATATGGTTTTCTCAAAGGTTCTTGTCTTGGTTGTTGGCGTATTTTACGTTGTCACCCATGGCAAAAAAATCACATTGACCCCTTAAAATAATTGAACTTATTTTCATACCTGTCCGGTAGTAAATTTTGCTAAAAATTTCACTACGGGGTAGAATTAGAAAATGTTACACAGTCTTTGGAATATAGTCTTATATAAGCCATTTGTGAATATGTTGGCTTTTTTAGTTTCAATCATCCCTGGAGGTGATGTCGGTATTGCCGTTATAATACTCACTATTTTAGTAAAAACTCTACTCTACCCATTTTCCCAACACTCTCTCGAAAGTCAGACCAAAATGAATTTACTTGCCCCAGAGCTTGAAAAAATAAAAAAAGGTGGAGCAAATAAAGAAGAACAAGCGCGACTTACTTTTGAACTTTATAAACAACACAAGACTAATCCTTTTTCTGGTTGTCTAGTGGCTTTGGTTCAAATTCCTATCATTCTCGCTTTATATTATGTTTTTATTAAGGGATTAAATTTTGATAATGATGTTTTGTATTCTTTTGTTCATGTTCCGCAAAACATTGATACCATTTTCTTTGGGATTAATATAAGTCACAAAAGTTTCATTCTGGCATTTTTAGCTGGAGTCTCCCAGTATCTTCAAGCATATTTTATGCCAAAACCAAAAACTTCTACTACTTCTGGTTCTTTTCAAGAATCTTTTGCAAAAAGTTTGAATATGCAAATGAAATATATTTTTCCAGTTTTTATTTTTTTCATTCTTTATTCTGATTTTCTGGGTGTTTCTCTTTCTGGGGCAGTTGCTCTTTATTGGATAACTAGCAATATCTTTACCATAGGACAACAAATTTATGCCAAAAAGAAAAGAGATAAATTAGTTGCTACGCTTGGTTTACAAAATTAAAAATATATGGAAAAGACAGAAATTCAAAATTTAATAAAAGAATTAATTGAAAAAACTAATATTATGGTAAATGACATTTCTGTTACCGAAGAAATGCCGGGCAATACTTGGTTTAGAGTAGAATTAAATGAACCCCATTTTTATATTTCTCGTGATGGTGAGGGTCTTTATGCCCTCAACCATCTAGTTCGTCGAATAATTGAGTCCAAGACCTCTGTACCATCTGAGCCCTCACTTCCCCCTAGCTATGGCACAGGCGCGGGAATACTGATTGATATCAATGGTTTTCAGCAAAAACGGATAGATAGTGTTCGAGCCGTTGCTCATATGATGGCAGAGAGAGCGAGATATTTTAAATCCAATATTGAAGTTAATCCAATGTCTTCTTTCGAGCGTAGGATTGTGCACGAGTTTTTATCTAATGAAAATGATCTAAAAACCGAATCAGTTGGTTTTGGTCCTGCTCGACGGGTAGTAATTAAATATATCGGAGTTATATAAATTAAAGAAAAATGCATAAATTTTTGCAGTTGTTAGCTGGCTTCGGTGTTAACAACAAAAAAATTTATGTATTTTTCTTTAGCGTTTATTTGAGTCTAAGCTCCCAAAGATAGGAATCTTTTTTATTTACAAAAAATAAATAGTTTTCTCCATTATCTATTCCGAGTTTTGTTCCATCTATTTCTTCTCCACTTACGATAGATGGGTCAATTATTTTTGTTGTATTTCCATCACTTATATTAATCCTCCAAATTTCATCTGAAAAAGATATTTCCCCTCTATACCAAGAGTCTGGGTATAATCCTCCATTTATAATTTTAGGAACAGCGCAATATAGTGCGCTACTTCCACTATTCCAAACGCATTTTTCTGGTAAAGTATTTACTCCCACTGGAGTAGATTCTCTTGTATTTATATTATGAATATTTAATGTTAAATTATTGTCACCATAAAGTATTAGATTACCATTTGGACTAGTAAGTGTCGTGAGACCATTTATATTACCGATCACTCTGTTTAGATTTTTTTTACTTGGATCAATTGCATACATATATCCGCCGGTAATTCCTGAAGGTTTTGTATTTAATGTGATTATTTTAGAATTTGGCCAAAAAGAAAGCCATTCAGTAAATGGTGAATCAAAAATTTGTGTTTTTTTATTATCTTTTAAATTTAAAACAATACCCGTGGTTTTGTCATTTGTGTTTAGTAAATAAAATATTTTTGTAGTGTCAGGAGACAAGCTCAGATCCACTATATCGTCTGGTAGCAAAAATCCCCTTATTTCTTTTTCATTTATTGAATCTTCTCCCAATATTTCTTTTGGTAAAATTCCTACAAAGCTCTGTATGGTTTGATCATCATCTTTTAAATACCTCATTACTACCGTTTCTCCATTATTACCAAATGATGCTTCATAAATTGTTGGTATTACAGTGCTGGAAAATCTCCTCTCTTTTATTTCATCCGTGAAAGTTTGATAGATTTGACCAGTTGCTCTCGCTACATAACGGAGAGCCCCTACAAATTCTTTATCTGTTTTTTCTTTTTGGAATGGGGTATATCCAGCAATAGGCATAGTTGAAACTTTTATTAATTGCATTTTTTCTACCTCTCCAGCTGGTAATCCATTTCCATTATCAGTAGAAGGTGGCGTTGTTTTTGGTGGAACTGTTTTAACTTCTCCAAAAGGATTTAAATTTGAAGGGAAAATAGTACCATCTTCACCACCTGGGCTGGGTGTCTGGCGGAAATAGAAAAAAGAGAAGACTGAAATTACTACTATTATTAGAATGATTATTAAAAGTATAAAATTTCTTCGTGACATAAAATTAATTAACGTCCGTCAACTGACCAATGCCAAGGCTCCGATGCTAAATTATAAAGACCAAAAGTACTAGCGTAAGTTTTTAACCATATAAAACATTTATTATCTTGGGTCTGGATTAAAACTCCATCACACTCTAAGTCAAAAGCATTGCCATTATTATGATTTGATTGACCAGGTAAGGCGGTAGGAGGAACACAGCGTGCATTTGCGTTGGTAATATCACCATTGCAGTTTGCCACTCTCATTGCTTTTTGTTCTTCAACTGTTCGATATCCTCCACCAGTTATATTAAATCCCATACTTTTTGCTTGAGCGAGCATAACATTAACTGCCTGCACTATCTTACCACATGCGAACATTCCAATTGTAGTTTTTTGTATTCCGGTCGTGCATCCGACGAGAGGCCCCAAGGGTGGAGTTTTTCCCGAATCACTTTGTATTGCTTGAGATAAGGCTACTTGGATGGTTTGTTGTTCTATATTTATATCTGTATTAAGTAAATCTGGATTGATAGTATTTAGTAGAGCATAAGAGCCGAGAGCAAGTACTAGTCCGAGCAATGCGCCAGTTATTTTCTTTTTTCCACTTTCTTTACTTGACCCTAATTCACTCGTCATATATTCCAGTCCCCCGAGCACAATCATTCCCATAGCTAGAACTGCGCATATTCCGATAAATATTCGTAGCATTGTATTTAAATAACCACCGAGAGCATTTTTATCCGCTGGGTTAAAATTGGTAATGTCAGTGTCGCTACCAGTAATGATAGGGGCTAGAAGTTGGTAG
>CAYHDS010000001.1:4896-9624 GCA_964355475.1 uncultured Candidatus Saccharibacteria bacterium | reverse complement strand
AAAATTGGTAATGTCAGTGTCGCTACCAGTAATGATAGGGGCTAGAAGTTGGTAGTAGCCACAAGGAGGATTTAATGGGGTAGATGATTTTGTATCTTCTTTTGCATATTGGCATGGTTCTTCTGGATGGGCCTTAGAAGCATCTAAACTATATAATGGACTTGCTATCCCTAATAATATTGTGAGTATTAAAATGTATTTTAATATTTTCATATTTTAAAAATTTATATTTATTTCTTTTTTAGCAGTTTGAAAAATTTTGTCGGTGTTTTCAATTTCTAATTTTAATTTTGATGTTCCCGAAGTGCCCACCTCTGCTTTTAGGGGCATTATATTTTTTCTATAACTTGGCACATTGACACTTCTGTCATTTATACTCCAGTAGAATAATAAATCTGGTCTACGCCATTCTTTAGGTGAAATGAAATATGGTTCAGCTATTATCATTTCTTCTCCTTGTATTAAATGTCCGTCAGATAGAGATTGTTCCCACATTGTTCCCAAGCTTAAATCTTTTTTGTAAAAAGATATTAGGGGCGTATTTACACCCACATTTACGCTTGATTCGGATTCATATTTTCCATCAGTAGTACTTGCCACGACGCTTACCATGTTCGCATTTTCTAAATAATCATTAATATAAGTAAAAAAGTTTTTACCATAACCAGAATCAGTTTGCATATTATTGTAATCTTTTTTCCAAGCATAGGTCATGTTTTTTGGATTCACCATAGTTCCCCCTGCTGTTATCTCTGGCATAGCCACTACTTTTATTTCACTTTCAGCGGTGGGCAAAGCTTTACCTTTATAGAAAGGTGGAACATAAGAGTCAGTGGCTTGCCAGAGAAGCACCATTACTGCTGGTTTGATGATTATTCTTTTATCTATTTCCCCATCTGGTAAGAATATTCTGGCTTCAACCCTTGTTTCTGTATTGGCTCCCTTGGCCGTTATAGAGAAAGATTTTACTCCTACACCTGATAGGGCCACTCCACCATCTACTAGCCAAGTTATATTTACGCTGTCCAAATTGGCCGTAAAACTACTCAATGTAATGGTGACATTACTATATGGAGTCGGATTTGCTGGGGCTACATCTACCCCAATCGCGCTTGGCGAGATAGCATATACTTTACTCACTACCGTAAATAAGATTACTATGGCTGTAAATAAATACAATGATAAAGTTTTGCCTTGCATATTCTAATTATATACCAAATACGTTTATTTCCCAGCCAATTCTGACCTTTCTAGGTCTTCTCTATTTTTCTTGATTGATAATATTTGTGATGGATCTGAGGTGATAATCTGATCTTCGGTATAAGAAGCAATTACTTTTATAGCGACATGTTTTAATCCGGCAAAAAATATGCCCTCGCCGAGTCCAGATTCTAAGAGCAGGTATTTCTCTTCATCGGTAAGATTAAAAGTTTTTTGTAATACGTCGATGGTGGTTGGTGATTGTTTCAAGAGTAATTGGATGGAAGAGTTTGTAACAATTGGCATTCCATAGGGAGATTTCATAAAATCTGCGGAATCTTGAGTAATAGTGGCGAGTCCTAGGTAATATTTTCTGCCTCTTTTAGCTATCGAATACAAAAATGAAGCAGTGTCTTCGGATTTCATCATCCACCAAGCTTCATCCACCACTAAAATTCTCTTTTTTAAATTCTTGCGTATCGCATTCCAGATATAGTGCATGACTATATACATTGCCACTGGTTTCAATTCATCTTCCATATCACGAATTGAAAATACCACAAACTTTTTATTAATATCGACATTTGATGGTCTATTAAGAAACGTTGACCAAGAACCCTTTGTATATTTTGCAAGTTTTTGGACCACTGAATCACTTCCTTCCATTCCTGAGATGACTAATTCAAAATCAGAAAGTAGGGGAGGTTCAATATTTGCAAAATTAGAATCTGGGGTGATATCTTTCATGGCATAAGTTTCTGAAATTGCACGATCCACCATTGAATCTTCTTCTGGAGTAAGTCCTCCTAACATCAATCTAAAGAGTCCAACTAAATTTATAATATTACTTCGAAGTACATCTTCTGCGGTTTCATCTTCTCTCGGCATTGGTAAGTCAAATGGATTGATATGGTGGTCTGAAGAAAGTGAAATATTAAAATATCTTCCTCCAACAGCTTCAGCTAAGTATTCATATTCTCTTTCTGGGTCTATGACCAATACATCAATATCGAACATCAATGACCTCAAAATTTCTAATTTTGTGGCATAGCTTTTTCCAGAACCAGACTTGGCAAAGGTTACTGAATTATAATTTTCTAATGAAAATCTGTCGAAAATAATTAGACTGGAATTGTGTCTGTTTACTCCATAGAGTATTCCTCGATCTGAAGTTAGGTCGAAAGAAATAAATGGGAATACGCTAGAAAGTGGCTCTGAATTTAATTTCTGATGGATATTTAGCAAGTCTGTATTTATAGGAATAACGCTCTTGAAACCATCTTCTTGTTGAAAAAGAGCTGGTTTTATATAGATTAATTTAGATTCGAGAATTGACTTGATTTCATTTTCAACCTTAAAAAGCTCCATTTCATTATCAGCATAGACAGTAATATAAATACCCACGTCAAACATTTTTTCTTGTGCTTGGATTAAATTATCACGAAGTCCTTCGAGATCCTGATAAGCTGTGTCGAGCATTGGATCTCGGACCATACCCCTGCTTTCTCTCACACTTATCTGGCTCTGTACTTCGGCAACTTTCTTTTGGAATTGTCGGAGCATTAGTGACGTGTCTATCGGATGAATAAAAATTGAAATATCAAAAACCTTATCTAAATTAATAATTGGAGAAAACCAATTGTCTGTCAGAAATCTAGGATAAGATATTATAAAAAAAGTTCGAGCTATTTTGTCTCCTAAATTTATAGATTTAGATTCAATTTTAAGCGCTGAAGGTGCGATGACATCTTGGAGTTCTAGCTTGGCTGATTCGTAAATGTCCTCAGGTAATACTGCAAGAGTGGAAGCTCTGGCCTCTATCATACCAGCAGAGCCCTTGTCTACTTCATCTTCTTTTTTACCAAATAATTTATTTAAAATTCCCATAAAATTAATTTTCTATGCTTATTTTCCCTTCAAGATCACCTGGATTAAAAACTTTATAGAACACTTCGACAGTTTCTTCCGTGCCTAGCTGTGCTGAATTTATACCACAACGCGATAGTCCTTGTTGTATCACGCCCACTCTCTCTTCCAATTGAGACCTCTTTTCTTCAAAGTCTATCAAATCTCTTCTCTTTTCCTCTTCTTTATTTTTATTAAATAAATTACTAAAAATATTTGTACTTGGTCTTAGAATTCTGCTGGTATATGGCACTACGATATAAAAACTTTTTGTCATGATACTAACTGAGTCTGTAAAATTCTTAATAAAATTTATATATTCTCTTGTTTGTATTTTAAGCAATTGTTCATTTTGAACTTTCAATCGCTCTTCTAAGGTGAGTAAATGAGGTCTGATGTCCAGCCTTCTTGATTGAGCAGAGATTTGAATCGGAAAATCGAGAGTGTTTAGAAAATTTTGGAATTGCAATATAGTCGCTGTCTGTTCGTCATTTGATTTTAAAGACAGATTGACTGAATTTGCTAAAATTAGTGCTCGCAAATCTCCATTTTTGAGTACAACGATACCATCACGGATTTCCTTGATGGGAACAAACTCTTGAGTTGCTTTTGCATTTAAGGCCATATTTTCATTATATATTAATACTATTCATTCTCTAAATTTTCCTTTTTCTGGCTCAAGTCTAATACATCCAAACTCCAAGCCAAGTCTCGTAATTTACCACTACTCAATCCTTGATCATTTTGTATTCTGTATGTTGGTTTTTCTCCACCTTCTTTATTTTGAGTGGCTTTGACTTGTCTTTTCTTCCAAATATAAAGTTTACTCTGAAAACTGTATTTAAATACGCTCTCGAGCATATTTATGAATGGTTTGTTATTCGGTTTATAAAAAATGAGAGCCAAAGAAAATCCCGCTATTAGAATTATTGGTACTCCTCCAATCCATATTCCTAGTAATCTATAGAGAATAAAGCACAGACCTATTCCTCCCACTAAATATACGAACTCTTTGAACGTGAAAGGTCCAAATATTTTATCTTCTATTTCTAAAAATTGTGGCACTTTGAATCGCATGTGAATTATTTGGTAACTGTTATTGCTATTCTGGAATTTCTCGATAAGGGTCTTTATTATTTATTGTTTTATTTTGAGTAGCAGAAGATGGTAAATTTTTTAACGAATGATCAGTTTCCGTTGTTGTATTTTTAACCGAACTGTCTAACTTTTGAGCCAAGATAGATTTTTCCTCGGGCACACTCTCTCCAATATTATGAGCAGGTATTTCTATGTTTTCTTTTCCATCTTCTAACTCCATCGCATTTATTTTAGGCCCGCCTGCATCAGCTGTGCCGAAGGCATTGCGGGCAGGCCTGATTATTTTTATCCCATTAGAGATGGGTTCACGTTGTTTTTCAGTATTATCTGTAGCATTATTTAATCCACTATCTCTAACGGGTTTTATCTCAACAGGCTTTATATCATAAGTCGTATTTTGGGGTCTGTTGTAAACTTTCTCCATTTTTTCTCTGATAGGCTTTAAAATTTTGTCATTTATTTCGTTTGAAATTTTTCTCGCTTCTTCGTTAGATAAAACTAATTTTTCTTTTATTTTTTCTTCAA
>CAYHDS010000001.1:0-4796 GCA_964355475.1 uncultured Candidatus Saccharibacteria bacterium | reverse complement strand
ATTTTTCTCGCTTCTTCGTTAGATAAAACTAATTTTTCTTTTATTTTTTCTTCAAATTTATCTCCATGAATGACGCCAGTGATGACATTGGTCGTGATGCCTTCCAAAATGCCCATCAATTCTGTCGTGATTTTATTTGCCTTGGCGATGTTGTAGAGAGTTTCGTGATAATTTGATTCGATAATTATTCTTTTGATAGCTTCTGGCACTTTGTCAAAACGCGCATCCAATTTTTCACCTCCTTGGTCTTGTTCTTCTTCATAACCCAAATTCTCATCTAAGTTTCCATATGTTTCTTTTAGTTTTTCTTGAATTTCATCAAGAATCTGTTCATTTATATCTTTTATTATGTTATTTATTTTTTCATCAGGTATTTTTATACGGCTCTTTAATTCATTTTGATATTCATCTAGATGAACTAAACCGAGCATCACTAAATTGGTTTCTATTTGGAGTATTCCAAGTTGTTCTTCGTCAAGTCCATTTTTTTTACCTATATTTATTATTTTATTATTCAATTCTGGATTAGCTAAAAGCCTTCTTACCTCAATCGGTAATTTTTCCATCTGTTTTTTAATTATTTCTTCTATTTCTGGGTCCATATTGTTGTTTTACTTATATAAATAAATTAGAAATGATTAAATTTGTAATTAGGGATGTCCTGTTGCACCACCAGTCGGTGTTGCACCACCCCCTGTAGTTCCACCTCTCGCCCCAGTCCCTCTTGCCCCACCTCCCCCGGTTGGACCAACTTCAGTTCCGCCACCGGCAGCAACTGCCAATATTGCATCTTGTATTTTTTTCGCTTTATTTTTTCCAGCTTCTCTTATCCTAGTAGCAGCTATACCATTACTATTAAATCTTCCTTTTCCCTCTACTTTTTTAGCTCGAGCCAGTGTTCTTTCTCGATTTATTTCATCAATTCTTGCTTTAATTGCCCTGGCTTCATCTGGAGTTTCTGTACCAGTATAGACTAGATTTTCTCCTCTTCTACTTCTCTCCCATCTTTCTTTGTCACTCATTTCTAGACTACTTGCGAATTTTTCTTCTTTTTCTACATAATCTTTTCTTGATTTAGTAAAACCACCCTTTTGAGCTTCTCCGAGTTTCATTCCCGTAGCACTACTCAGGGTCTGTCCTGCAACTTTTATTCCACGAGCATCAAAGCTTGCTGCCCCTATTCCCCTTGTCATTCCTAATGCACCAGCGCCTATTTTACTTTTAGCTGCCCAATCTTTGAACCCTTGTTTTTCTGAAAGATTTTCGGCAACTCTACCGAATGATTCTCGCCCCGCTGTTGCTGCTATACCAACTGTGGCGCCCAAAGCAACCCCCCCTACAATCTTCGCGCCTTTAATGAGCATCTCCCCCAAAGCCCCCGATCCTTTCTTTGCGAATTTTGTCGCCTGGTTAAGAAGAATTAAAATTATCAAAGCTGGTATAACCATCAATATTATAGTTTCCATCCAAAGCTGGTCGTTTGGGTTTGGTCTGGCGAGCAAACTGATAAATATGTTTGATTTTATAATCATAAAGATTAAATACATAAAGAACATAAAAATCGGCGCCATAAAGGACACTTGAAGTAAGCGTTTCAACCAAGCATCCCATCCTATGTACTCAATTTTTCCTAGTAGTGGTATGGTTGAAGACATAAAGGCAAAAGGCGAGAAAATAATCAGAACCCAGAGTTCAATTAATCTGCCTAAAAAGCTCAGGCCCGCTATGAAAAAGCAGTAAGTAGCAAAAATTATAATTGATCCGGCAATAACAATAAATCCAGCAGATGTCGCAAGTGGTATATCATTAGCAAAACCTGAAAGGGTATATCCCACTAATCCTACACCAACTCCGATTATTGCGCTAGGGATAGCTGTAGCTCCTCCAATAGCTCCGATTTTTGCGCCACCAATTGCTCCTAAGCCTGAGGCCACAACAGCACTCTTTATGCTAAATGTATAAGTTTTTTTTCTAAAGTTATTGAAAAAATCTTGTGTTAATATTCTTGTAGGATCAAAATAGCCCATCATTCCGCCCGACATATCTTTATCTCGGTCTTTAGATAATACTGATATATAATTTGATCCTATTGTTTTTCCGTCTTGTACTGTTGTCACACTTATTCTATTATAAAAAACTAAAGCCAAAATATTTGAAGTATCAATAACTATTTTTGTAAAGAACATAGAGAAATTTATAAGTAGTGCCATTATTATCACTTGGGCTATCATTTTTTTTACTTCAGAGCCACCAAGCCCCAAAATTGTTTTGATGGCTATATAGAGAAGTACCAGAATAAAAAAGATATTTGAAAGGTCTCGTACGATTACCCAAGCATTGCCTACGAAAGTGGCTTTATCATATAAGTCGCTAAATAATGTAAGAGCTATAATGACATTAAAAAAATTACCAGCTACGTTTAGTAAAAGACTTGGAATGGCGTAAAAAAACCAATAAAGTATTTTTGCGATACATCCATCAACTGGTGGACAAGAAGAAAGACTATTATATAATGTATTTTCAGCTTCTTTTTTTGGTACAGCCGCCGCCGCAGCTGCTGCGTCAGCTTTACCATCCCATGTTCCTAAATAGCTGGGAGATTCACAATCTTTTTTAGTGGTAGTAAAAGGGACACCTCCATCTTTGGTATTTGAACAGATACCTAAAGGTTCTGTTGGAGCGGCAGACGAACTGCCAGAGGAGCCAGAAGAAGGCGTTGGATTTTGTTTCCATGTTGGTTCCATTCCATCTGTTGTAAGGCCCTTACAATTTGCTTCAGATATATTTGGTTTTGTCCCTATTATTGGAATTTTGGTACATAACCCCAATGGCGCAGATGTTGTTCCTTGCGCTTGTGCTTTCGGAGCTAAGCTGAAAAACCCTATCATCATGACCAATATTAGAATATAAGGAATTATTTTTTTGAGCATTTCTTTATCATTCAAAACTCGGATCCCCAGCATGGGTGTAATCCGTTGTTTTAGCCTTAAACAAAACATCACAATCTATGTTGATACTTATTCTCTTGTCTTGGCTACCCTGGAAAACATTATGGCGTATTATGTCTCCATAAACATGTATAGCATTTAGCATTGGTAAATCCCTATAGCCTTCATTTCCTTTAGGGTCTACTTCATTTCTGAATGTATTTGAACTTCCTCTGTTTGCACTATCGTTTCTAATGATATCTCCATGACTAAAACCGCTTACAATAGGCAAATCACAGAATTGTTCTATTTCTGTGCCATTGGTTTGAATTGTGACTTTTTGGACAAAAGCAGATGTTCCAAACAAATTACCACCAAAAAGTCCTCCCAGTGGTCCACCGAAAGTTGATCCCGCAATTATTCCCAATCTTCTTCCACTGGAACTTTTACCAAGTCCAGTTATAGTGACAGTTTTACCCACAGCAGACTTCAAGATGCTTCTCTTGCCACCCTTTTTGTCCCAGCCTTTTTCCGGCCCCTCTCTCTCTTGTTCACACTGGGTGTTTGAATCTTTCAAATTAGTCCAAGAATCTTTTAAGATGTTTAATTCATTTCGAGTATTTTCTATACTTCCCGTAGTGGAAATCAAAGCGCCTATTGAATTGTATTGTTTTCTGGCCGCTATTAATTTAGCTTCTTGTTCTTTAAAATTAGGGTCTTCTGGGCTTGGTTGTTTAGTGATTTCACTTAAAATCTGTTCGATTGACTCCAATCTTCTGAGGGTTTGAAATTTTGCTCGTCTCAAGTCCACCATTTCCGTTTCTTTTTGGCCAAGGTTATCTGTTTCTTTTATTGCATCCATATAGAGTATTGCTCCGGGGAGTGACCCAATCATCTTTATTGTTACCCAGTCAACAAATGCAGCTGTGGCGTATTTTAGTTCTCTAATAACATCATTAGCAGCTTGAACTTTTAATTGATCTCCGTTTCCTGTTTCTTTTAACAGTCTTCTGCTGACTCTTTCTTCTTCTTTTTTAATTCTACTTTCCCAATTCTTATCTGGTCCAGGGAGACACTGATCAAGCTTTTGTGCTTGTTCTGGAATCCATTTTATTAGTTGAATAATTCCAGGATCGAGCGAAGCTTGTTCAGTGTCGCTTGAGCTAGACAGAGACTGTGTGTCGCTGAAGTCTGTTGTGGGTAATGGGTCGCCATTTATGTCGGTTGGCATTGCTGGGCATGGTTCTGTAGCGGTGGAATTGTCGGGGTCAGCCTGAGACAAAGATTCGCCACAGCCGATACCCAGTGTTTGTATAATTTGTTCTTCGGTTGGAGGTGGAGTTTCGCTTGGGTCAGTTAAAAGTTTGGTATTTTCTGCATCTCCCGGATCGTTGTCCAATAATTCTAACTCTGTTTTTATATTCTCTATATCACCTGGGGTGTATGTTCCGTTACCAGTATACCCTATTTCTTCGGCTATTACTATTCCGTCTGTATCAACGATAGTTGTTTTTCCACTGATTTGTTTTTTAAATGTTGTTAAATCGATTTCTTCATCTGGTCCATTCATCCAGTCGTCACCATCATTTATGCCGTCATTTGGGCTACCGAGGGTAACACCCTCGTAGCTCCAGTCGTCAGGTGTAGGGGGTTTGTTTTTAACTTGGTTGTTTAGAAACCTTAAGCCTTTTGTTGCAAATTTACTAAAAAGTGTATCTAAAATTGCTGTTAAAGATTGACCCATCATCTGAGCTATCTCTCCTTGTTTCTCGGGTTTCATTGCAACATCTATTGCCTTTTGGGCGATGACAAATCCAGGAGTAGTATTTATTAGTCCCGGTGAACCGTCAGGATTGGGCGGACATTCGT